>DASWMA010000324.1:0-4063 GCA_036399995.1 Longimicrobium sp.
GCCCACCGGCGGCAGAGCGCGGCGAGGCGTCCCCACGCGGGGTCGTCGCGGAGCGGCGCGGGGACCGGCACCGCGGGGGTGCGCCCCGCCAGGATCTCCCGTCCGGCTGCGTCCACCCCGAGGATCAGGTCCACCGCCCCCCCCGCCTCCCCCAGGCGGCACTCCAGGTACGCGGCCGCCGCGAGCGCCGCCGGGAGCCGCGCCGCCGCCGCCCGCACCGCCGCCCACGCCGGCGCCGGGACCAGCGCCGGCGGAACGTGCGGCGCCACGGCGTCCAGGGTGCCGCTCAGCGGGTACTCCGGCGGGTCGAAATCCATCGCACTCCTGTCGTCCCCGGTCGCACGCCGTTCCTCCCCCGTGGAGGCGCGCACGCGACGGTGACGGAAAAGCCGGACCGCGGGGGGCGGAAAAAAAGTTCCGCCTCGGAGCGCCCCCCGACCGCCGTGGGAGTCACCACGCCGAAGGACGCCGCCGGAAGCGAATGCCGGGGGGCAGATTGCCCCCGGTGAGACACGATGCGCGGACTACGTCCGTTTAACGCCACGACATCCCATTCCGGGCGCGATTCTTGAAGTGCGCCGCAGGCCCGGACGGAGACGTGTCGCCCGGTCCCTGGCAGCCGTAGGGGGCGCCGCGCCCCGCCCAATGGGTGCATCCGGTTCGGAACCCGACTTCCAGGACAGGCAGCCCTCCCGGGGCTGCGGACGGTCGGTCGGATCGAGGGTTACCCCCGGGGGTCGGGGGCATTCACGGGAACCCATCGCCACGGGACCGGCGCGGCCGGCCTTCCCGCGTGCCGCAATCCGCAGGAGCCAATCCACATGCAGTCCCTCCCCCCCGTCGGCGCGGAAGAGTCAGACGTCGCCCGCCAGGTGCGGCAGCTGTCCCGGGAGAAGTGGGGCGAGCGGCGCGAGACCGTGCTGGTCGGCTGCGACCGCTCGATCCTGGAGGTGCTGGAGAAGCTGCGGTGCTTCGCCGAGGCCGAGGGCCCCGTGCTGATCACCGGCGAGACCGGCACCGGGAAGGAGCTGTTCGCGCGGGCGTTGTACCTGCTGGGGCCGCGCCGCCGCAAGCCCTTCCTGAGCGTCAACTGCGCCCAGTACGGCGAGAGCCAGCTGATCGCGAGCGAGCTCTTCGGGCACCGGCGGGGGAGCTTCACCGGCGCCGTGGAGGACCACCGCGGCGTCTTCGAGGAGGCCGATGGCGGCGTGGTGTTCCTGGACGAGGTGGGCGAGCTCCCCCCCGCCGCGCAGGCCATGCTCCTGCGGGTGCTCAGCGAGGGCGAGCTGGTTCCCGTGGGCGACACCCGCCCGCGCACGGTCAACGTCCGCGTCGTGGCGGCCACCAACCGCGACCTGCGCGCAATGGTGGAGGCCGGCCGCTTCCGCGAGGACCTCCTGTACCGGCTGCGCTTCCTCCAGCTCCGCGTCCCCCCGCTGCGCGACCGCGGTGACGACTGGCGGCTCATGGTGGAGCACTACGTTCGCCGGCTGAACGCGACCGCCCACGCCGGCAAGCGCTTCTCGGAGCGCGCGTACGGCCGCCTCTCCGGCTACCCCTGGCCGGGGAACGTCCGCGAGCTGCGCGGGCTGGTGGAGACCAGCTTCCACCTCTGCAACGGCACCGGCGTCATCGAGCCCGCGCACTTCGAGGAGCAGCTGGACGGCGCGGCGCCCTGCGGTAATGGGATGTGCGCTGGGTACCCCAGCAGCCCCGCGAACGGCAATGGCTACGGGGCACCGGCCGGGGCGGCGCAACTGCTCGCGCGGATGGTGGAGGGCACCGGCGACTTCTGGAGCCTGGTCTACGAGCCGTTCATGGACCGCGAGCTGAACCGCGCCGAGGTCCAGGCCGTCGTCGCCGAGGGGCTGCGGCGGAGCCACTGGAGCTACAAGCGCTCGCTGGGCGTTTTCGGCATCGCGCAGGACGACTACCTCAAGTTCATGGACTTCCTCCGCCACCACCGGCTGAAGCCGGAGCGGTAGGAGCTCAGGCAGCCAGGAACTCTCCTAGTTGCGTGTAGAGCCGCTCGATCGGGGTGCTCGGGAGGGCTTGGGCATCACCGAGACGGTAGCGCTCGTAGAGCGTGCTCCTCTCCAGCGCTTCCAGCGCCTCGCACCAGCCGTCCCGCTCGTCGGCCGGCGCGGCCGAAGTCAGAAACCGCAGGCACTCGATCTGGAACACTTCGTCGCCCGTGGCGCGCGCCCCCTCGTAGGCGGCGCGCGCCACCGCCGTAGCTGCCTCCACCAGCCCCGTCTCTGCGCAGGCACCCACTAGCCGAACCAGCACATAGAGCACTTGGAGATCGCGCCGCCGCCCTGGCGAGAGCTGCGCCGCCACCTCTGCGAGCGGCCGGAGGGCGGTGGCGGCACCCTCCACGTCTCCAGAGGCACCCAACGTCTCGCCCAGGCGAAGGCGGAATACAGCGCGCTCCCACGCGCGCGTCTCCCGTGCTGCGTCCTCCGCCACTCGCCGTGCGTGGCGGTGCCGACCGATCCATGACCACGCCACCACCTCCGCCTCCCGGGCGAGCAGGAGGAGTTCCGGCCGAATCTGCGGCCGAAGCTCTGCCGTGAACACCAGCGCCTCCTCGAACCGGCGGTTCTGCAGGAGAGCCTTCAGCGAGTCGACGACGTACATATTTTCGAGCAGCCTGTCGAAGTCCTCTCGGCTCCCCGACACGGCCTGCCACCCCGCCCGCTCCACGCACACCTGCCCGAGATCCACTTCCCCCTCACTCCGGTACCCCTTCAGGCGGGCGAAGCGGGCCAGCGCCTCTTCCCAGTTGCCCGCGAGCGCCTCCAGGCGTCCGAGGTTCACGAAGGGCTGTACCCCGTGCGCGGCGATCGCGGGATCGCCCACGCGGCGGCTGCACCGGTGCTGCCACTCGATCTGCCGCTCGCAAAGCGTCCAGGCCTGGTCCCGGTCTCCGTGCAGAGCGGCCAACAACGCCGCGTTGTTCGATATGCCCGCCACCTCCAGCGCGAGCTCGCGTGGCGGGAGGAACGCCGTCCGGCAGCGCGCGAGACGCCGCGAGAGCGTTTCCGCCCACTCCGCCAGCGGGATGCGCGGGATGCGGGCTTGCGGGAGCAGGAGTCCCGACGACACCACGCGCGCAGGCACCGCGGGGGCTGCTGTCGGACCGGCAGATCGATTCGCGGCGGTCATCGCTCCCCCTGCGTCAGACCGCCACCAGCGCGGGAGCTTCCGCCAGCATGGGCGCGTCCGCCACCGCCGCAGCGGCTGCGGCCCGCCGCTCCACGCGCTCCTTCACCTGCCGCGTGTAGATCCGCTCCCGCTCCACCTGGACCAGGGTGAAACGCATCTCGTGCTTCAGTTCGGCCTTGGTCCCGCAGCAGGTCCGCACGTTGCTCTTTATGCGCGTCAGGGGGCAGAGCGAGCCCTGGCACGTCGGGAGTAGATAGCACTTCTGGCACTTCGTGTCGCTCTCGAAGTACGGCTGCACCCATTTCGCCATGTGGTCGTCGTGCAACTCCAGCGACCCGTCTGGATGGATCTGCCCGACTACGTTCTCCGGCATGTCGTAGAGCGCGACCGTGCACTTCATCAGCTGGCCGCTCGCGCCGATGATGAAGCTGTAAGGGCGCGCGGCGTAGCAGACGGAGCTTCCCGGGCGCGCCAGGTCCAGGACCCCGCCTTCCTGGCGGAGGTCCATCGCCTCGGCTTTGTCGCGCAACGTCCGCAGGACCTGCCGCTGCTCGGCCATTCCGCAGGTGGCGAGTTGCTCGTCGTTGGGCCCGCCCCACTTTCCGACGGCACGGAAGCGAAGCTTGAACCGGCTGTCGCCGCCAAAGTCCTCGCTCAACTGCTCCAGGAACGTGCCCAGCCCCATCACGTTCTCCTGGTCGAAGTTTACGCGGAGGTGGACGATGTAGTTCTCGTCCTTCCGCTTGAGCGCGCGGAGGTTCTCCAGGATCACGGCGTGGGTGGGGCTCCCGTCGCGGCCGACCCGCTTGCAGTCATGGTCCTCCGCCAGCCCGTCGATGGTGATCTGGTACTGCCGCACCCCCCACTTGAGCAGAAGTTCCTGGCGCTCGTCGGT
>DASWMA010000325.1:0-2070 GCA_036399995.1 Longimicrobium sp.
CCCCGGCGAACGGCGCCAGCAGCTCCGAGCCCCGCTCCACCGCCTGCGCCCGGCGCCACACCTGGTCGAAGCGCGCGTCACCCATCACGCTGCGCCGCTCCGCCGGCACGCCCAGGCGTCCGAAGCGCTCCGCGTCTTCCGCGCTGATCGCGCCGACGGCGCCCAGCCGCCCATAAGCCGCGGCGAGCAGCGCGCGCGACGGCCCACGCAGCCGCCCCGACGACGCGGGGAGCGTGGCGCTCAGCAGCAGCAGGCGCACGCCGCGCTTCGCCGCCTCGCGCGTGAGCACCGGCCACACGTCGTACTTGGAGAAGGCGATGGCGTCCGGCCGCAGCGCGTCGAGCGCGCGCCGCACGTCGGCGGCGGCGTCCAGCGGCAGGTAGTCGGCGAAGTCGGCGGGGACGGTGGCGGCGAAGCGTTCGGCGCTGGGGGAAAAGAAGGTGTAGACGACCTGCGCGTCCACCCGGCGGGCGCGGAACGCCTCGATCACCGCGCGCGCCTGGTGCCCCTCGCCCACGCTGGGCGCGTGGAACCACACGAGGGGGCGCGCAGGGTCACGGTGCTCGCGGGCCCACGCCTCGATGCGGTCCAGCACGCCGCGCCGTCCGCGCACGCCGCGCGCGAGCTTCCCCTCGCCACGCGACAGCAGTGGCAGCGCCGGCCGCAGCGCCGCCACGCCCAGCCCGTAGATCCGCTCCAGTATCGGCATGGCGCGGAAGGTAGCGCGGGCGAGGGTGGTGCGGGAGGGTGTGGATCGAGGGAGGAGGGGGATGGGAGGGGCGGTTGAAACCGCTGCAACAACCACACGAAGTCCGCCTTCGCGCCGCCTTCGCGGACTACCGGCTTCGGATCGGCCGCGATGATGGTGCACGGGGACGAGACTCGGATCGCACGCGAAGTAGCCGCGAGCGAAGCGAGCCCAGGTCCCTCCCCCAGGCTGTTTGGGGGAGGGACAGGCGCCCTCAGGCGCCAGGGAGGGGGCCCGCGCGAGACAGCCGCGCAGCGCCGGGAGAGTGCCCCCGTCTCGACGCAGAACCATCAATCGTCGAGTGAGGCCCCTACCGGTTGATCCCCAGCTCCCTGTCCAGCGCGCTCAGGCCCGCAGCCAGGCCAGCCATCAGCGCCACGAACCCCAGGAACGCGGCCGTCCCCCGCTCGGTGCTGACGGCCTCGGCGATGTCGCCGGGGAACGCCTGCCGCATCCATCCGCAGGTGAGCGTGGTGTCGGCCACGGGATAGCTGCGCACGTCCACCGCGGCGCTGTCACCGGCCGAGCGGGCGCGGCGGTAGCCGCGGCGGCACTGCACGGCGGCGCGGTTCCAGCGCTGCTCCTGCTTGATCGCCAGCTCGAACGCCGTCTCGCCGCGCAGCGCGCGCACCCGCCCGTCGCGCTCCAGGTAGAAGTCCTTCGTCCCCGGCCAGCTGTATTCCGCCCCGATCACGGCCGCCTCGTAGCAGCGGCGCGGCTCCAGCGGTACTGCAGGGTTTTCGGCCACGTACCCCTGCGGCACCTGGCCATAGGTCACCCGCAGCACGCTTCCCCGCGGCGCCGCCGTCGCCGTATCGCTGCGGATCACCCAGAGCGGCTTCTGCAGTTGGGTGGGCCGGCAGGCGTACACGCCGAACTCGCGCACGCTCCCCAGCAGGACGTCTTGTCTGCTGAAGGTGAACGACGGGGCATTGGCCGCCGAGGCGGGGTCCAGGTGCACCGACATCTTCGGCGGGCAGCTCATGGCCAGCAGCGGCACGGCCAGGCAGGCGGTCAGCCCCAGCCGTCGCAGCGGCGGCCTGCGCGGGGTGCGGGGGTGAGAGGGCATTCGTCTCACGGTGCGGGGGGAGAGGAAGGGGCAGCCAGCCGTAGAGAACGCGCGGACGAGCCCGGCGTGCACGCCAGCGACGCCGAAACCGCGTCCGTCCCGACATCCGCACATTAGAGCGGTTTTCGGATCACTCCGGAGCGACCGTGTAGCCGCAGTGGCGAAACCACCCGCGAGCATCTTGAGGCGTGATGGTTTCCATGGCGTCGGCTACTGCGGCTTCTAGCGCGTCGCGCGTGTTCGCCGCGCGAGA
>DASWMA010000326.1:0-27739 GCA_036399995.1 Longimicrobium sp.
GTGCTTCAGCCGGCGCTCAGCCCGCCGAGGCGGTCCTTGCCGGCGCCGTGCGGCACTCGCGCTGCGGCAGCGCGCCGGGGCGGTAGCGCTCCGGCTGGCGCGCCAGCTTGAGCGCCTCGTCCAGCGCCTGCGCGGCGGGCACGCGCACGTGCGGCTCCACGCCGGTGCGCTCCCACTCGCGCCCGGTGCACGGGTCCCACACCTTGGTCACCGAGATCGACACCGAGAGGCCGTGCCCCGCGGGAAGGTACATGTTGTTGCGCCCGCCGCCGCGCGTGACCTCGCCGATCAGCGTGGCGCGGCCCAGGTTCTTCAGCACGAAGGGGACGTCTTCGCCCGCCGACACGGTCATGCTGTCCACCAGCACGAAGAGCGGAACGTCGGTGCGGCGCGGGCCGGGGACCTCGGCCAGGGTGCGGCGCTCCACGGTGTCGGCCGGCTCCTCGCGGCTCCACACGTGCAGCGACACCAGGCCGGGATCGGTGAAGTGGCTGATCAGCACGTTGGCCAGCCGCGCGCTCCCGCCGCGGTTGCCGCGCAGGTCGATCACCATCGCGCGGCTCCCCTGCAGCTCGCGCAGCGCCCGCCCGATCTCGTCGGCCGCCTCGGGCGCGCCGGCGAAGCCGGCCAGCTTCAGGTACCCCACCTGCCCCGGCATCATCTCCACCTTCTCCAGGTAGCGGTACCCGCCGGGAGCGGCGGCGCCGGCGCCCGGCCCGGGGCCCTGCCCGGGCCCACGGACGACGACGCGCAGGTGCTTGTCGTCGTTCACCGCGCGGATGTCGGTGGTCAGCGCCTGCGCGAAGTCGGCGGGCGCGGTGAGCGACGTGTACGCACCGGCGGCGGCGCGCTCCTTGAGCCGCGCGGCGATCACCCGCGCCGAGTCGGGGAGGAGGTAGAAGGCCTCGAACAGCTTCCCGATGCTGTCCACCACCTCGGCCTGCTGACGCGCGGTGAGCGTGGCCGGCGCGGGCGCCTGCTGCGACGCGTTTTCATCCGCGCGCCCGACCCCCAGCCCCGCGATGCGGTGCGGCGGCGCGGGCTCCACCTCCATGGAGATCCGCAGCGGCCCGCGCACGCCGTTCACGATCAGCACCAGCCCGTTCGGCTGCTCGCGGACGGAGGTGATCTGGTAGCTGCCCAGGCTGCCGCGCAGCCGCGCGAACATCTGCTGGTGCCGCTCCATCGGCATCTCCTGGAACTCGCCGGCCATCTGCTCGGCCACGAACGCGCGCACGGCCATGGTGTCGCCGCTCATCACCGTCTGGAAGAGCGCGGCGGCGCGGCGGCCGGCGGGCGTTTCGGGGAGCCGCGCCTGCGCGCGCGCCGCGGCGGGGAGAAGGAGAGCCGCGGCGGCGAACAGCACGGCGCCGCGGGTGAAGAAGGCTCGGTTCATCGGTTGGACACGGGTTCAGGGGTGGGCTACGACCGTAGATTTACATCTGTAGATCACATGTACGCCAAAAAGGTTGCACCACGTGCGTGCCGAAGTGGATCAGGGGAAGATTTCGCGGTGGAAGCGCCGCATCTCCCGGGGCGGCCTGCGGCGCGGGGCCACGCTGTCGTCACCCGGCGCGATGGTGCGCACGAAGCGAAGCTGTGCGCGCGGCGGCGGCGCGGGCGCGGCGAACGACGGAGCGGCGGCGAGCACGGCGGCCAGCACCGGCAGCATCCACGCGGCCCCGCGCCATCCGCTCCCCGCGGCCGTGGCCCGATCCGCAGACGACAGCCGCTGCACGCGGCGGACGAAGGGCGAGCCGCCCTCCACCATCGCCGGGAGCGGCGCGCGCGACGGCACCGCGGCCAGCCACCCGGCCACGCGCACGATGGAGCGCGCCAGCTCGGCGGGGCGGCCGGTGGCGCGCACCGCCCACTGGTCGCACAGCAGCTCGGCGCCCTCGCGGAAGCGGCGCAGCGCCAGCGCGTTCAGCGGCTGGAAGGCGAACACCGACGCCAGCGCCGTGAGCAGGTTCAGCCACACGGGGTCGCGGCGCAGCAGGTGCGCCGCCTCGTGCGCCAGGATGCTCCTCTGCTCCCCCGGCGAAAGCTCCTCCAGCACCCGCGTGGGGAGGCACACCTCCGCGCGCCCCAGGGCGACGGGGCCGGGGAGGAGCTCCGAGCAGGTCAGCCGCACCGCCCGCCCGCCCATCAGCCCCGCCAGGATCCGCGCCGGCTCGCCGCCCACCTCGCGGCGCCCGGCCAGGCACCGCCGCAGCCGCCGGTGTGCCAGCACCAGGCGGGCGACGCGAACCACCGCCAGCGATCCCCACACCGCCAGCACCACCAGCGCCACCACGCGGACGCCCAGCGGCAGCAGCGGCCCTGCCTCCACCCATTCGCGCGCCACCGGCGGCGCGATCCCGGGGCGGTAGATCACCTCCGACGCCCGCACCGCCACGGGCCCGCCCGCCGGGATCTGCACCCGCCAGCCGAACGGGTGCGCGCCCAGCACCGTCGCCGCGGTGGCGGTGACGATGCCGCCGAGCAGCGCCGCCTTCCACAGCAGGTCGGCCGCCGCCTCGCCACGCACGCGGCCCCAGCGCACCAGCGCCCACGCGCTGCCCAGGAGGACGGTGCTGTGCAGCGCGTACGTCAGCAGCCACGCCACGCCGGCCAGCACGGCGGGGGAGAGGTGCGCCAGGCTCAGCAGCAGCGGCTTCACCGGTCGTCCTCCATGGCATCGAGCAGCGCGCGCACCTGCTCCAGGTCGTCCGGCCGCAGGTCGCGGCTCTCCACCAGGTGCGACACCAGCGCCGCCGCGTCGCCGCCGAACAGCAGCGACGTCATCTCCGCCACCATGGTCTGCCGCACCTCGCCCTCGCTGACGGTGGCGTGGTAGACGTACTGCCGCCCGTCGCCCTCGCGCGCCAGCAGCCCGCGCTTCTCCAGCCGGGTGATCAGCGTGGCCACGGTGGACTGCGCCAGCCCGCGCTCGTCCCACAGCGCGCGGTACACCTCCGGCACCGTGGCCCTGCCCCGCGCCCAGAACACGCGCAGGATGGCGAGCTGCAGCTCGGTGAGCCGCGACGAGTCGGTCATGGGGCGATGGGAGAGGGAAGGATGAGTGTGCTCTACAACTGTAGATGAAGAGCGGGAGGTGGTCAAGCTCGAACTCCGATGCGGCTGTGGGCCGGGCGGTTGAGCCGGGCGGTTGAAACCGCGGCAACAACCACACGAAGTCCGCCTTCGCGGACTACAGCCTGCCGTGCACTCCGCCACTCCGGAGCGCGACACGAACTTCGTCGGGCGATCGAAGCAGCCGCGAGCGAAGCGAGCCCAGGTCCCTCCCCCCGGCTGTTTTGGGGGGAGGGACAGGCGCCCCCAGGCGCCAGGGTGGGGGCCCGCCCGGCGCGCCTCACGAGTCACCGTTCGTACGTCGGCGATATCGGGCCGCGTACATCCGTTCCCCGGCCGGCAGCGTATCCCGTACACACATCCGGGGATCGCATGGACGGGACGGCCGCACCGGCCGTCGTGCCTCCGCTGCCCGGCGTCGTTCATCACGCGGGAGAAAGAGGATGCAATGATCCAGGGCAGGCGGGGAAGCATGTGGACCGTGCTGGCGGCCGTAGCACTGCTGGCGGCGTGCGAGGGCGACCAGGGGCCCACCGGGCCGGCGGGGCCCGCGGGCACGCCCGGAACACCCGGCGCACCCGGAACACCCGGGAATCCCGGCGCGCCGGGGAGCAGCTTCGCGGGCCGCACCGTCTACGCGATCGACGGGTCCAACATGCTGATCACCTTCGGCGCGCTCACGCCGGGCACGCGCATCTCGCAGGTGCCGGTGACCGGCCTGGCCGCGGGCGAAACGCTGGTGGGGATCGACTTCCGCCCCCTGGACGACGGGCTCTACGGCGTGAGCAGCGCCAGCCGGCTCTACACCATCAACCCCGCCACCGGCGCGGCCACGGCGGTGGGCGGCGGGGCCATCACGCCCGCGCTGGCCGGAACGGCGTTCGGCGTGGGGTTCAACCCGGCGGTCGACCGGCTGCGCATCCACACCAGTGCCGAGCAGAACCTGCGGGTGAACCAGACGGCCAACCCGCTGGTGACCCTCACCGACGCCCCGCTCGCCTACGCCGCGGGCGACGCCAACGCCGGGCAGGACCCCCGCATCGCCGGCACGGCGTACACGCTCAGCGTGCGTCCGGCGCCCACCTCCACCGAGCTCTTCGCCATCGACGCGGGGCGCGACGCGCTGGTGCGGCTCAACGCCCCCAACGACGGCGTGCTGACCACGGTGGGCGCGCTGGGCTTCGACACCAGCGACGACGTGGGCTTCGACATCGCCGGCGACACCGACTTCGCCTACGCCACGCTCACCCCGGCCGGCGCGGCCGGCGGCCCGTCGCGGCTGTACACGGTGAACCTGCGCAGCGGCAGCGTGACCGCCGTGGGCCAGGTGGGCCACCCCACCCCGCTGCGCAGCATCGCGGTCGCCCCCGGCGCCCCGCCCGCCCCCAACCGCCTCCCCGCGCGCTGATCCGCGGCCGCCCGGCGACTTATCTGGACAGCGCGGGGCCATGCGGAAGTGTGGCCCCGCGCCTTTTCATACCCGCGCAGAGCATCCTCGCTCTCCGCACGCAGTAGCCGCGAGCGAAGCGAGCCCCCGTCCCTCCCCCAGGTAGTTTTTGGGGGAGGGACAGGCGCCCCCAGGCGACAGGGAGAGGGCCCGGCCGGCGCGCCACGATCGTCTGCCCCCGCACGCAGTAGCCGCGAGCGAAGCGAGCCCCCGTCCCTCCCCCCGGCAGTTTTGGGGGGAGGGACAGGCGCCCCCAGGCGCCAGGGTGGGGGCTCCGCCGCCAGCGAGCGTACCCACTGACGCGTTGACTGGCATGTGCCCTGCGCCCGGTCTCCCCCTCGCGCAGGTGCTCGATCCGCGTGTCGGACGCAGCACGTCGTTCGAGCCGGGTGTTAGAAGCAGAAGGAGCGGTGATGGTTGCAGAGCGTTTCGCCGACCGCGTGCACGCGGGGCGGCGGCTGGCCGAAGAGTTGATGGACTACGCCGGCCGGCCCGACGTGCTGGTGCTGGCGCTGCCGCGCGGCGGGGTGCCGGTGGGGTTCGAGGTGGCCCGGGCGCTGAACGCGCCGCTCGACGTGTTCCTGGTGCGCAAGCTGGGCGTGCCCGGCCACGAAGAGCTGGCGATGGGCGCCATCGCCAGCGGCGGCATCCGCGTGCTGAACGAAGACGTGCTGCGCCACGTGCCCGTGCCGGCCGAGATGATCGACCAGGTGGCCGAGCGGGAGCTGCGCGAGCTGGAGCGCCGCGAGGGCGCCTACCGCGACGGCCGGCCCGAGCCCGAGATCGCCGGGCGCACGGTGATCCTGGTGGACGACGGGCTGGCCACCGGCTCCACCATGCGCGCCGCCGTGGCCGCGCTGCGCACGCAGGATCCCGGGGCGCTGGTGGTGGCCGTGCCGGTGGCCGCGAGCGAGACGTGCGAGTCGTTCCGCTCGCTGGTGGACCACGTCGCGTGCCCCGTCACCCCCACGCCCTTCTACGCCGTGGGGATGTGGTACCAGAACTTCGAGCAGACCACCGACGCCGAGGTGCGCGACCTGCTGGCGCGCGCCCGCGAGCGGCAGCCGGCCGGCGCGGCCGCGAGAGGGGAGGGGCGATGAAGACCACGCAGTCCAGTGCCGTGGACGCCGTGCGCGCCGCGGCCGTTCCGCTCGATGGACCCGAGGGGAGCTGGGACGCGCTGCTGGAGCTGGTCGGCGACGCGCGCTTCGTGCTGCTGGGCGAGGCCTCGCACGGCACGCACGACTTCTACCGCGCCCGCGCCGAGATCACGAAGCGGCTGATCGTGGAGAAAGGCTTCACCGCGCTGGCCGTGGAGGCCGACTGGCCCGACGCCTACCGCGTGAACCGCTACGTCCGCGACGGGAGCGACGACGAGAGCGCCGAGGAGGCGCTGCGCGGCTTCGAGCGCTTTCCGCAGTGGATGTGGCGCAACGCCGAGATCGTGGCGCTGGTGGAGTGGCTGCGCGAGCACAACCGCGGGCTCGCGGCCGGGCGGCCCGCGGTGGGCTTCTACGGCATCGACCTGTACAGCCTCTACACCTCCATCGAGGCCGTCGTGCAGTACCTGGACGCGGCGGACCCCGAGGCCGCCCGCCGGGCGCGCGAGCGCTACGCCTGCTTCGAGCACACCGACGAGCCGCAGCTCTACGGCCAGCTCGCCAACCTGGGGATCACCGAAAGCTGCGAGCAGGAGGCGGTGCGCCAGCTCACCGAGCTGCGCACCCGTGCCCACGAGCTGGCCGCGCGCGACGGGCGGCTCCCCGAGGACGAGCACTTCTTCGCCGAGCAGAACGCGCGGCTGGTGATCAACGCCGAGGAGTACTACCGCGAGATGTTCCGTGGCAGCGTGAGCAGCTGGAACCTGCGCGACTGCCACATGGCCGACACGCTCGACGCGCTGGTTCGGCACTTCGAGGGGAAGGGCCAGCAGCCGCGCGTGGTGGTGTGGGCGCACAACTCCCACCTGGGCGACGCGCGCGCCACCGAGATGGGCGAGCAGGGCGAGTGGAACGTGGGCCAGCTGGTGCGCGAGCGGCACGGCGACCAGGCGCGGCTGATCGGCTTCAGCACCTACACGGGCACCGTGACGGCGGCGAACGACTGGGACGGCCCCGCCCAGCGCATGCAGGTGCGCCCGGGGATGGCCGGAAGCTGGGAGGAGCTCTTCCACGCGACTGGCGTCCCCAGCTTCCTCCTCCCCCTCCGCGGCGCGGGGCGCGAGCTGCTCGGCGCGATGGGAGACGAGCGGCTGGAGCGCGCCATCGGCGTGATCTACCGCCCGCGCACCGAGCGGCAGAGCCACTTCTTCGGTGCGCGCATCGCCGAGCAGTTCGACGCGGTGATCCACTTCGACACCACCACCGCGCTCACGCCGCTGGAGACCGCGCCGCGCGTCCACACCGACGAGCCGCCGGAGACGTATCCCAGCGGGACGTGAAAAACTGCAGTGCCCAGTGCCCAGTGCCCAGTGCCCAGTGCCCAGGAACGAAATGACTGCGCACCTGGCATTGGGAATTAGGCACTTGGCGCTGCTGCTCACGCCACCCGCACCACGTCCCTTTACACCGGGGCGGGCCGGAGCGATGCTGTCGGGCGGAAAGTTGTGCTTTCCCGGCGCTCCGCGCGCGTGTCCACCGCTCGCGGCTGCCGATCTTCCCCCCCACTCCCTGACAGGTGCTCCCGTGCGCTTCCTTCTCCCGGCAGCCGTGCTGGCGCTGACTGCCACCGCCGTGGCCAGCCCCGCCCTGGCGCAGCAGACGCCGCCGCCGCCCGTACCGCATCCGGTAGCCGTCACCGCCACCGCCGCGCGCCCCGGCGACGTATCCTCGATCGATTCGATCATCGTGGCGCTGTACGACGTGATCTCCGGCCCCGTGGGCCAGCGGCGCGACTGGGACCGCCTGCGCTCGCTGTTCATCCCCGGCGGCCGGCTGATCCCCACCGGGATGAGGCCCGACGGAGCGGTGCGCATGCGCCTGCTGGAGGTGAACGACTACATCGCCACCAGCGGCCCGCTCCTCGAGCGCATCGGGTTCCGCGAGCGCGAGATCGCGCGGCGCGTGGACCGGTTCGGCAACATCGCCCACGTGTTCAGCACCTACGAAGGGCGTGCCGAGGCAGACAGCACGCACGTCCGCGGGATCAACAGCATCCAGCTGATCTTCGACGGCACGCGCTGGTGGGTCGTCTCGGTGTACTGGCAGGCCGAGAGCCCCGGCCATCCGCTTCCGCCCCAGTACCTGCCGAACGCCGCGCGGCCGGAGTAGAACGCGCGGCCGGTGGACGATGCCCGCATGCGTGAGGGCCGTCTTGGACGTTGGACAGCAAAAGTGCCCAGTCCCCAGTGCCCGGTCCCCAGTCTGGCCGTTCCTGGGCACTGGGCACTCAGCACTGGGCACTGGGCACTGTGGTTAAGCCAGCCGCGGCGGCCCCGCGGTGTCCACGCCCAGCGCCTCGTTCACCGGGCACACGCGCGTGATCGCCGTCTCGGTGATCAGCGCGCCGCTCAGCAGCGCCAGCAGCCCGGGGATGGCCCCGTCCCGCCCGCCCAGCCGGGTGAAGCCGAACGCCATCAGCGCCGGCCCCGCCACCAGCCGCACCCGCCGATCCAGCCCGCCCACGTTCTCTCTCATGATCCCTCCTCCATCGTTTCCAGGCCTACCCGCCGGGCAGGGTCTCCGGCGCAAACGGGCATGGCGGGGGTGCAGGATGGGTGCCGGGTGAGGACTCATGCCGTTGCCTCGGAACGACCAGTGCAATCCCCCGTGATGTCATCCTGAGCTCCCACCGCGCTTTGCGCGACCACGGCGGGATGAACGAAGCAGCGACCCCGGTCGTTGAAGCCTCGCGCAGTTTGCGAGGCTTTTCGTCGTTGTTGCTGCGGCTTCAGCCGCCGGTGGACGATGCCTACGATCTCCCGCGGCGCCCGAAGGATCTGTGGCGGACTCACGCCGCCTTGCACGACTGCGCGGGGAAACCGCTGAATCTTCCCGAAACCACCGCAACGCCGCGACGTACTGGTACCGCGGCGCCCCTCGCGGCGCGCGGGCTCGGAACGTAGACTGTTCCGTATCCCCACACTCGAAAGAACCGGAAGTCCGTTCCCGACCCCCATCCCCCTGCGGAGATGAGACGGTATTCGCGCTTGCCCCTCGCCGGCGTCGCGCTGGCGCTGGCCGTTGTCGCCGCGTGCAGCGAACGCTCGCCCGGCGTGTCCATCCCCACCGACCGGCCGCAGCCCGCGCCGGTCACCCTCGCCGCGCTGGAGTGCGCGGCCACCGTGCACCCCGCGTCGCTCGCCTGCCGCCCGGCCTCGCCCCAGGCGGGCGGCGCGCGGGCGGTGATCCTGGGCGGGCAGCACACCTTCGTGCGCCTGCAGAACACCCCGCCCGTGTGGGACGCCGGCACCCGCGTGCTCACCACGCAGATGACGGTGGCCAACCTCACCGGCCAGCCGATGGGCACCCGCGACGGCGCCGCGCTCGCGCCGGAGGGGGTGCGCGTCTTCTTCGCCAGCGGGCCGTCGGGCGGCGTGAGCGTGGTGGAGCCGAGCGGGACCGGCGTGTTCACCGCCAGCGGCCAGAAGTACTACCAGTGGAACGAGATCGTCGCCCGCGACGGCACCTCGGCGGCGAAGACGTGGCAGTTCCAGCTCCCCGCCGGGGTGGAGGCGTTCACCTTCACCGTGTACGTGGCCGCCCCGGTGCCGCACGAGCAGGGGTGGGTCAGCGTCACGCCCGACACGGTGCCCGTGGCCGCCGGCGGAACGCAGCAGCTGTGGGCCGCCGTGCGCGACGTGGTGGGCCGCGAGATCCAGGGGCTGCGCGTCACCTGGGGCACCTCCGACCCCGCCGTCGCCACGGTGGACTCGCTGGGGGTGGTGACGGTGCACGCCGCCGGCACCGCCACCATCACCGCCACCAGCGGCACGCGCACGGGCACCGCACGCATCGTGGCCGGCGCGGCGCAGGCGCCGGGGACCACCGCGGCGGCCGACGTCACCTTCACCCTCGACTCGCGCACGCGCTGGCCGATCTCGCGGTTCATCTACGGGATCAACTTCTACGACGACTGGCTGGGCTACTCGTTCCGCGGCGCCGCGCTGCCCAACAACCTGGCGCTGGGCCGCCAGGGCGGGAACCGGCTGACCGCCTACAACTGGGAGAACAACGCCAGCAACGCCGGGCGCGACTGGTTCTTCCACAACGACGCCTACCTGGGCGGCGGGAACACGCCGGGCGAGGCGGTGCGCCAGCCGGTGCTGCGCACGCTGCAGAAGGGCGCGGGGATCATCGTGACCGTGCCGATGATCGGCTACGTGGCGGCCGACAAGAACGGCGCGACCGGGAACGACGAGGCGGGGCTGGCCACGCGCCTGGCCACCCGCTTCCGCCAGAGCGTCCTCCGCAAGAACGCCGACTTCACGCTGGCGCCGAACGCCGCCGACGGCACCGTCTACCAGGACGAGTTCGTGTGGTGGCTCGACCGGCAGTTCCCGCTGGCCAAGAGCGACCCGCACAAGCCGATCTTCTTCAGCCTCGACAACGAGCCCGACATCTGGCACGACACGCACTCCGAGATCCGCAGCACGGTGAACGGCCAGCCCAACCATCTCACCTACACCGAGATGGTGCAGCGCACCACCGACTACGCGGCCGCCATCAAGGACGTGCAGCCCAACGCCGTCGTCTTCGGCCCCGTCGTCGCCACCTGGACCGGCGCCACCACCCTGGGCCGCTGGCCCAGCCCCGACCCCGTGGCCGGCACCGCCGACTTCCTGGACTGGTACCTCGACCGGATGCGCGAGGCGGGGACGGCGCAGGGGCGGCGGCTGGTGGACGTGCTCGACATCCACTGGTACCCGGCGGCGAGCTCGGGCGGCTACGAGATCACCAACGACGCCGCGCCGCAGACCGCCGCCATGGTGGAGAAGCGGCTGCAGGCGCCGCGCTCGCTGTGGGACCCCACCTTCACCGACGGCAACTGGGTCGAAGACGTGACCGGCGGCCCCGTGCGGCTGCTGCCGCGCCTGCGCGAGAAGATCGCCGCGCACTACCCGGGGACGAAGATCGCGATCACCGAGTACTACTACGGCCGCGGCGGCGACATCACCGGCGGGATCGCGCAGGCCGACGTGCTGGGGATCTTCGGGCGTGAAGGCGTGTTCGCCGCCACGCTCTGGCCGCTGGCCAGGGTGGACGAGGTGTGGGGCGGAAACGCGGCCGCGGCGTACGCGTACGTCTTCGGCGCGTTCCGCATGTTCCGCGACTTCGACGGCGCGGGCGGCTCCTTCGGCGAGGTCGGCTTCCTCGCGTCCACCAGCGACCGGGTGAACACCTCGGTCTATGCCAGCGTGGACCCGCGCAACCCCGACCGCGTGGTGGTGGTGGCCATCAACAAGAGCACGTCGGCAAAGAGTGCGGCGATCCGCCTGACGCACTCCGCGGCGCTGCATACGGCCGAGGTGTACCGGATGGAGGCCGGCTCGCCCGCCCCCGTGCGCCAGGCCGACGTCGCCATCGCCCAGACCAACGCCTTCGTCTACACGATGCCCGCGCGCAGCGTCACCACCCTGGTGCTGAAGCCGTAGGACGAATCGGGGCGTAGATCTTTCACGGCAGAGCAGCAGAGAAGCAGAGGAGCCTCGCGGTTCTCTCTGCTTCTCTGCTGCTCTGCGTGAGCTTCAATTAGCGCTCGCGTGCGAGCGGTGCCTGCCGAAGCGGTATGGAACCGGCGCCGCATGGGGCGGTGTACATCGCCAGCCCCGCAGCATCCCCGTCAGGAACCGCCCGCCTGGAGACCACCCGGTGCGCTTCGACCTCCCCCTTCCCCGCGCGCTGGCCGGAGCCTGCGCCGCATCGCTGATCGCGGTGGCCGCGGCCGCGCAGCCGCTTCCCAACCCCGGCTTCGAACAGGTGCGCGACAGCGCCGGGGTCCCCCTTCCGATGGGATGGTACACCGGCGGCGGCGGATACGAGGTGCGGGCGGACACCGCCCAGCGGCTGGAGGGGCGCGCCAGCCTCCGTTCGCGCCTGGTGGGGGCCGACTCGGTGGCCGTGGCGCAGCGGCTCTTCGGCGTGGCGTCGCAGGGGATGCCGCCGGGCGCGGCGACCGGCCGCGCCCTGCGGCTGACCGGCTGGATCCGCACGGAGAACGTCGACCGCGGCTACGCGGGGCTCTGGGTGCGCGTGGACGGCGCCGGCCGCCGGATGCTGGCGATCGACAACATGGCCGGGCGCGGAGCCAGCGGCACCACGCCCTGGCGGCGCTACGTGGCCGAGGTGCCGGTGGACTCGTCGGCCGTGGGGATCACCTTCGGCGTGCTGCACCCGGGCTCGGGCACCGCCTGGTTCGACTCGCTCGCGGTGGAGGTGGTGGGGCCGGCCCTCCCCCGCCGGGCCCCGGCGTTCGCTCCCCCGCCGCGCCCGGCGGAAGACTTCACCCGCCTGCTGAGCGACAGCGAGCTGGCGCTGCCGCCCGATTCGGCCGAGCCGGCGGAGAACCCGGTCTGGCGCGGGTGGGTGCGCACGAACGCGCGCCCGGTCCGCTCGCTGGGCGCCGCCGACATGCGCGATCTGCGCTTCCTCCGGCCGCTGCTGATGGGAAAGCGCATCGTGCAGCTCGGCGAGAGCGGGCACGGCGTGAGCGAGTTCAGCCGGGCCAAGGTGCGGCTGATCCGCTACCTGCACGAGGAGCTGGGATACGACGTGATCGCGTTCGAGAGCGGCCTGTTCGAGTGCGACCGCGCCGGCAGGGCCGCGGCGCGGCTCGAGGCGGGGCAGATGATGCGCGACTGCATCTTTCCCATATGGCACGCCGAAGAGGTGCTGCCGCTCTTCGAGTACATCCGCGAGACGCAGCGCACCTCTCGCCCGCTGATCCTCACCGGCTTCGACGTGCAGCGCAGCTCGCCGGCCGCGAGGGCACGGCCGGCGTTCCTGGAGCGCGTGGTGGCCGCCGCGGGCGACAGCGCCTACGCCCGGCGGGTGCGCCAGACGGATTCCAGCTTCATCGCGGGAGGGGTGGAGCTCGCCCGGAGCGACCGCGACCGGATGGTGGCGTTCTACGACTCGCTGGCGGCCTGGCTGCGCCCGCGCGAGGCGAGCCTGGCCGCCGCCTTCCGCGACGACCCGGCGGCGCCGGCGCTGGCGCGGCAGGCCGCCCTCTCCGCCGCGATCCACGCCCGGCAGCTCGCGGCCACCGGCCGCGAGAGGACGGAGATCCGCGACCGCGGCATGGCCGAAAACCTCCACTTCGTGCTGGATGAGCTCCACCCGGGAAAGAAGGTGATGGTGTGGGCGCACAACTCCCACATCCAGCACCGCGGCTTTGGCGGCACCTCACCCGCCCCGGACGCGGCTACGCTCGCGCGGGCCACGCGCACCATGGGCACCCACGTGGCCGAGCGGCGCCGGCGGGAGGTGTACACCATCGGCCTGTTCATGTACCGGGGGAGCAGCGCCAACAACGCCGGCGTACCCATCCAGGTAACTCCCGCCGCGCGGGGAACGCTGGAGTCGATCCTGCACGGTGCGCCGTGGCGCTACACCTTCGTGGACCTGTCGCGCGTGGAGCCGCGCCCGGGCAACGAGTGGATGTTCCGCGAGATCACGGCGAAGTCGTGGGGCGTGAACCCCGACCGGATCGTCCCGCGGCGCGAATACGATGGGATCCTGTTCATCGACACCACGTGGCCGCCGCGGTACCTCCACTGATCCCGGATGTCGGATGACGGCTCCAACGAAGAAGGCCACGCCCCGCGGCGTGGCCTTCTTCTGCGTTTCCGTCCACCCATCCAGTCATCCCGACTCTCCCACCCTCCTCGGCGACGACGGAGGACGAAAGAAGCAGCGACCCGGCCGTTGAAGCCTCGCGCGGTTTGCGAGGTACGCAACGAGCCACGTAAGCGGGCTGTTGCAGGCACTTACTATTCGGCTTGGTGCCGGCTGTGATTCGCGTTGCAGTTCGTTTCAGTCCCACGCCGTCCAGTCCCCCGCGCGTCGGCATTGCTTCGCCGCGCGCAGGTCGTCTTGATCGGCGGCCCCGAAATCACCATTGCTACTCACGCGGCGGTGTCGCGCTGGGTGATAGGACAAACATCCAAAGAGGTAGTTCCTCGCTCCTGTAGTTCTCATTTAGCCGAGGATACGGAGACTCCGGAAGCGACCCGGGATGGAGGCGGCGCACTCCGTGTTTGTCCACAGTCAGGTGATCGAAATAGGAACTCATTAGTGTACTGACAGATGCTACAATCTCAAAGCCTTGGCCCTCGTGTGGTTCTTCCGGCGCGAAGACGAACTCGATCGCGTTGACAATTTCGTCGTTCGTTATTACCTCCGGCTCTGCCTCGTGCCACCGTCCATGCACCATCAGCCCGTATGCGATTTCCTTATCACGAGCCGAGATAAGCTGTGTGCCAGCACATCGTAACTCTACTCCAGTTATTACCATCTTGTACTCAGACTCTTTTTCGTGCTGTGCAAGGAGTTCAGCATCAACCAAGAGGCGCAGTGAGAGCGGATATTTTGTTCCGATGGAAAAGTCTCCCAAGACTCGCATCTCCGACCGCGGAAGCGCGTCCACAAACCTAAGCTTCAGCCGGCCATTCTCGACTATCGAGAGCAAGTCTTCGATGCTGTGCAGGGTCCACTGGCGCCACGCAAACCAGTAAATCGCCAAATAGATGGGACGGTTAAACAACTTGCCATATCGGGCTAATCTGCCGAGATACCTTTCTGAGCAGCGAAATGGCTTCATTCCGGATGAATCATTGAAGTTCTTAACTTCGACAAGGAGCTCCTCACCATTGAGAAGGACTATGCGAAAGTCTGGAGTGGAGAGTTCTTCCTTGTCGTCCGCGAGAACGTCCCCCGCGTCTTCACCTTTGATAGCACGTGCTGCCCCGATGCCGGCAACGACATAGCGGAACATCTCTTCAGCCCTCTGACCGTAGAGTCGGTGCGGAGCCCTCGCGGCGAATAGCACTTCTGTAGCTGCCGTAAGCAAGGATTCGCTCGCAGTTGGATCTGAAAGATGGATATCCTTTGCCTCGGCGAGACGGGCCAACAACTGAAAGGCGTCCGATTCCGCGGGATGCTCGCCGTGTCGACGAAAAAGTGGCACTGGGATCTCCAGTCTTTGGGCGCGTGGCCGTTTCGGTGCGTCCTTGCTGCGTTCAGTCGTCCTTGCACGATCTGCGAGGCTTTTCGTCGTCGTCGCTGCGGCTTCAGCCGCCGGTGGGTGGGATGACGGGAACGAGGGCCGGCTCGCCCCCACCGTCGCTCGATGTCACGGCGTGCACCCCTCGGGCACGTGGACGAAGGTCTGGAACAGCTCGTCGAGCGTCTGCTCGGGGTCGCCGCAGAGGCCCTCGTGCACGGGGGAGCTCTGGATCACGTCGCTGCGGGGGCTGGTGAGCCAGTGGAAGCGCTCGCTGGTGGGGATCAGCGCCAGCGGGCCCGCGGCCGGGTCGCCCTCGCAGATGGCGCGCACCGCGTCCAGGTAGCGCGCCAGCAGGTCGGCGTCCACGCCGGGCGCCAGCGCCCGCAGCACGCGCGGGTCGGTCAGCAGGCGCGCGCGCAGGTACCCCACGGTGCGCGCGTGCATCACCACGCCCACGTTGGCGAACGTCCCCAGCCAGGTGTGGGGGACGATGCGGATCACCGCGAAGTTGTAGGCGGTCTCGCCGTGCGCGCTCATCGGCGGGCGTGCGTGCGGCGCGGCGGCTCGGCCTGCGCGGTGTCGCGGGCGCGCACGGCCTCGGCGGCGAAGGTGCGGGGTGATTCGAGCCGGGTGCGGAACCAGCGCAGGTACCGCTCGCGCGCCTCGTCCCCGCTCTGGAACTCGGCGCCGGCCACGGCGTCCAGCAGCAGCGCGTCTGGCACCTGCGCCAGCGCGGCGGCGATCACCTCGTCGGTCAGCATCGCGGCCAGCCGTTCGTCGGCACCCTCGAGATCGGTGGCGCGGCGGAGAAGGACGTGCTGCTTGATGAGGGGGAACGCGGTGCGGGTCCGCGCCTCGTCCACCGTCTTCCAGTCGTAGTGCGCATACAGCGCGGCGCCGTGGTCGATCAGCCAGGGGCGGCGCTCCCACACCATCAGGTTGGGGTTGCGGTGCGTGCGGTCGGGGTTGGTGACCAGCGCGTCGAACCACACCAGCGCGCTGGCGAAGGCGTCGTCCACCAGGTCGCCCGCGGCATAGGGGTCGAAGTTGAAGGCGCCATCCAGGTAGCGCAGCCCGATGTTCACGCCGTGGCTCTTCTGCAGCAGCTCCTGGATCTCGGGGTCGGGCTCGCTGCGCCCGAACTGCGGCGGCACCTCGATCAGCGCCAGCTCGGGGACGGGAAAGCCGAGCTCGCCCGCCAGCAGCCCCACGATCAGCTCCGCCACCAGCACCTTTGCCCCCTGCCCGGCGCCGCGGAACTTCACCACCCAGCGCCCGGCGGCATTGGTGTCGACGATGGCCGGCAGCGAGCCACCCTCGCGCAGCGGCTGCAGGTAGCGTGTGGCCGTGTGGGTGGAGAGCTGTTGCACGATGGCTTCGGTTTCGGCGGATGGACCGGGGTGCAGCCGACCTGCAGGGGCGGATGAATCCGGCTGGCGAAACGGCGGATGAATCCGCTGCAACAACCACACGAAGTCCGCCTTCGCGGACTACCGGGTTCGGCGCCGCCTCGGGAGCCGGAGCGCGGATCAAGGTACAGCGCGGGGGGGAATCGCGGGAGGCGGGCGGGGCGCTCTGGCGCGGCATCGGCATACGCGCGAGCTTGCAGGCCGCAGCGTGATCCAGCTTTCCGCCATCTTCCGGAGGTCTGCCCGATGTCGTCGTTTGGGAGCGAAGACGCGCTGGTCGCCGAGGCGCAGGCGTTCATGGAGAGCTACGCCGGCGACCTGCGCGAGGGCCGCCGCGACGCCATCGTCGACCGCTACGATCCGCGCGGCGTCTACTTCATGGGGCGCGGGCAGAAGCGGGTGGTGACGCTGGACGGGCTCAAGGCGATCTATCACGGAAACCAGTGGCGGCCGCCCGTGAGCTTCGCCTGGCGCGACATGTCGTACGAGGTGGTGGGGCCCGACGCGGTGGTGATGGTCGGCCTGATCGACTGGGGCTTGAACGCCGACGTCACCATCCACATCTCGTACACCGGCCTCCTCCTCCGCCGCGACGGCCGCTGGATGATCCGCCTGGAAGACGAAGACGCGGCCCCGCAGCGCCCTCCGCCTCAGCCCCCGTCCGGCGGGGAGCAGTAGCCGACGCCGCGACGGCACGAAGCACGACTTCGCGGCGGGCGGGCCTCGCGGGCCCGCCGCGCCGCCCATCTCTCGCCCTCTTGCCCGGAGACCCGCCCGATGCCCTTGCTCGCGCGCCGCATCGCCCCGCTGCTCCTGCTGTTCGCCTCCGCCTGCTCCGTGCGCGTGCAGACGCCCGCCACGGTGCGTTCGGCCGAGAACGCGCTGGTGGCGGAAGCGCGGGCGTTCATGGATGGCTACGCCGGCGACCTGCGCGCCGGCCGCCGCGACGCCATCATCGCCCGCTACGACACACGCGGCGCGTACCTGATGGGGCGCGGCGAGAAGGAGCTGCTGACGGTGGACTCGATCACGAAGATCTACCGCGGCAACCAGTGGCAGCCGCCCGCCACCTTCGCGTGGGAAGACATGTCGTTCGAACCCGTGGGGCCCGACGCGGTGGTGGTGACCGGGCTGTTCGACTGGGGAATCAGCGCCGAGCAGAAGATGCGCTTCTCGTACACCGGCCTCCTGCTGCGCCGCGACGGCCGCTGGATGATCCGCGTGGAGGACGAAGACCCCCGCCCACCCCGCAGGCCGTCGTCACCCTGATTCCGCCCCTGGTCGCCATACGCGAGACGACGCCGTCCTGAGCCTCCCACCAGGCTCCGCTCGACCACGGGGGATGAAAGAAGCAGCGGCCCTGGTCGTCGAAGCCTCGCGCAGTTTGCGAGGCTTCCTGTAGTTGTAGCTCGTGGCTTCAGCCGCCTTTCAGAAGCCTGCCGCACGGCACTGACCATCGTTCCGCGCCGACTGAGCCTCGCGCAGTTTGCGAGGCTTTTCGTCGTTGTTGCTGCGGCTTCAGCCGCCGGTCGACTCACCCTGACTACGCCGTGCCGGTCCTCCTCAGCGGGAGGCGGTAGCCCTCCACCAGCTCCGCGCCCTCGGGCTGGAAGTCGGTCTCGGGGCAGCGGACGAAGCCCATCCGGCGGTACAGATCCATCGCCGTTGCCATGCTGCGCGAGGTGTGCAGACCCAGCTCGGCGGCGCCCATGCGGCGCGCGCGGTGGATGCACTCCTCCACCAGCGCGCGGCCCACGCCCAGGCCGCGCGCATCGGGGTTCACGGCCAGCAGGCGCAGCTCGGGCGCCTTCGCGGCGTCCGCCAATTCGCCGTACGCCGGCACCTGCGGCGGAAACAGCATCACGCTCCCCACGATCTCGCCCCCGCGCTCGGCCACGATGCGATGCATCGCGGCCGGGCTCTCCAGCGCCGCGCGCACCGCGCCGGCCAGCCCCACCCACGCCGCGGGCTCCATCACCCCGCCGTACTCGGCATAGGCCCGCAGCGTCAGCTCGCGCACGGTGGCGCGGTCGTCGTCGCGGGCGTCGCGGATCACGATCTCCGTCTTCCCGTTTCCCATCATCCCAGCCGCTCTCGGCCGTGGGGCGCGGTCCAGTCCACCAGCGGCCCCTTCGGCACGATGCGGGTGGGGTTGATCTGGTCGTGCGTCATGTAGTAGTGCCGCTTGATGTGATCGAAGCTCACCGTCTCGCCGAAGCCGGGGCGCTGAAAGAGGTCGCGGGCGTACCCCCACAGGTTGGGATGGTCCACCAGCCGGCGCAGGTTGCACTTGAAGTGGCCCACGTACACCGCGTCGAAGCGCACCAGCGTGGTGAACAGCCGGATGTCGGCCTCGGTGAGCCGGTCGCCGACCAGGTAGCGCTGGCGGCCGAGCCGGTCGTCCAGCTCGCCGAGCCGCGCGAACAGCGTGTCCACCGCCGCCTCGTACGCCGGCTGCGTGGTGGCGAAGCCGGCGCGGTACACGCCGTTGTTCACGTCGCGGTACACCATCTCGTTGACCGCGTCGATCTCGCCGCGCAGGTGCTCGGGATAGAGATCGGGCGCGCCGGGGCGATGGAAGGCGGTGAACTGCGTCTCGAAGTCGAGGGTGATGTCGGGATAGTTGTTGGTCACCAGCCGCTGCGTGACCCGGTCCCAGATGCAGGGCACGGTGAAGCGCCCGGTGAACGACGGATCGGTGCGCAGGTACGCCTCGGAAAGGAACTGGAAGCCGCAGACGCCGTCCGCGCCGTGCCCCTCGCCCTCGCGGAACGCCCACCCCCGCTCGTCGCGGATCGGGTCGACCACGCCCATCGAGATCACGTCCTCCAGCCCCAGCAGCGTGCGGACGATGATGGCCCGGTGCGCCCATGGGCACGCCAGCGACACGTACAGGTGGTACCGCCCGGCTTCCGCGGGAAAGCCCGACGACCCGTCCGCCGTGATGCGGTCGCGGATCGAATACCTCTGCCGCACGAACGAGCCGTCGGTGCCCGTCTCGGCGGGGAACTGCGCGGTGCCGCTCATCCCGTCTCCCCTTGGATCGATCCAGAGTCCCGGCCGTCATCAGGGACGCTCGCACGAGACGCGCCGTGGGGCCCCCACCCTGGCGCCTGGGGGCGCCTGTCCCTCCCCCAAAAACAGCCTGGGGGAGGGACGGGGGCTCGCTTCGCTCGCGGCTACTGCGTGCGTGGGCCGACAGCTCGTGCCATGCGCGGCGGGCCCTCTCCCTGGCGCCTGGGGGCGCCTGTCCCTCCCCCAAAAACAGCCTGGGGGAGGGACCTGGGGCGCTTCGCGCCGGCTCCTGCTCGTCTGGACCCGCTTCCGCGCGGCTCCTTTGCGGAGCGGCCGAGGGAGCTGCAACGGCTATCACGCCCGGCAGATCTTTCCGATCCGCGAAGAACTTCCCCACACCCTCCCTGCGAAGCGGGGAGGGCGAGCGCTCTCAGGCGCGGGGAGGGGCCCCCCGCGGCGCCGCCGGAGCGCCCCCTACACCCGCGCCAGGTGCGCCGCCAGCGAGCGGAAGAAGCCCAGGCCGTCGGTGGACCCCAGCAGCGGCTCGATGGCGCGCTCGGGGTGCGGCATCATCCCCAGAACGTTTCCGGCGGCGTTGATGATCCCCGCGATGTTGCGCGCCGAGCCGTTGGGGTTGGCGGCGGGGGAGACCAGCCCCTCGCCGTCGCAGTAGCGGAACACCACCTGCCCCTCGGCCTCCAGCTCGTCGAGCACCGCCGGCTCGGCGAAGTAGCACCCCTCGCCGTGCGCGATGGGGATGCGCAGCACGTCGCCCACGCTGTACTCGCTGGTGAACGCCGTGCCGGCGCGCTCCACCAGCAGGTGCACGGGGCGGCTGCGGAACTTGAGGGTGCGGTTGCGCATCAGCCCGCCCGGTAGCATCCCCGCCTCGCAGAGGATCTGGAAGCCGTTGCAGATGCCGGCCACCGGGCCGCCCTCGGCGGCGAACGCCTTCACCTCGCGCATGATGGGGCTGTGCGCGGCGATGGCGCCCGCCCGCAGGTAGTCGCCGTAGCTGAAGCCGCCAGGGAGGAACACCGCGTCCACGCCGTGCAGGTCGTGCTCCTTGTGCCAGATGAACACGGCCTCGGCGCCCAGCCCCTCCTGGATGGCCTTGTAGCAGTCGTAATCGCAGTTGCTGCCGGGGAAGGTCACCACGCCGAATCTCATGCCGGGGCCAGCGCCTCCACCCGCACGTCGTAGTCTTCGGTCACCGGGTTGGCCAGCAGCTGCCGGCACATGGCGTCCACCCGCTCCTGTGCCTCGGCGTCGGACGACGCCGACAGGGTGAAGCGGATCAGCCGCCCCACGTGCACGTCTTCGACCCCGCCGAAGCCCAGCGAGCGCAGCGCGCCCTGCACGGCGCTCCCCTGCGGGTCCAGGATCCCCCGGCGCGGTGTGACCCGCACCTCCACGCGATAGTCCGTCACGGCCTCCGCTCCTCGTTGTCGGCCTCGCGGCCCGCGTCGGCGCGCGGGCCGGGGCGCAATTCCTCGTATTCCAGGGCGCGAACCTCGTCGGGGCTCGGCTCCACGGTCTCGATCGGGTCTTCGTCGGGCAGCTTCTCCTCGAACCCCTGCAGCACCGTGCGCACCAGCCCGTAGCCGATGTACACGATGGACATGGGGAAGAAGAAGTACCGGGGATAGGTGAACGCGGCCACGATGGAGAGCACCGCCATCAGCATGGCGAAGCGCCCGCTCCAGGTGCCCAGGCTGAAGCGCGGTACCACCGGGTACAGCACGTTGCTCACCATCAGCACCGCCACGAACATCATCAGCCACCCCGACGCGCGCCCCGCGTCGAGATGGCTGAACCAGCGGTTCCAGAACGGCGTCTGCGTGAAGGCGTAGTAGGTGGCCACGCAGGCGCCGGCGGTGGGCGAGGGAAGGCCGTGGAAGGCGCTCTTGGCCGTGCCCGCCTGCTCGATGTTGAAGCGCGCCAGCCGGAAGACGGCCGCCACCATGTACAGGAAGGCGACGATCCAGCTCCACTCGCCGCCCTGCTTCAGGAAGGTGAAGTAGATGATCAGCGCCGGGGCCACGCCGAACGAGATGGCGTCGACCAGCGAGTCGAGCTCTTCGCCGAAGGCGCTGCCGGTGGCGGTGAAGCGCGCGATGCGGCCGTCGAGCATGTCGAACACCGCCGCCAGCACGATCAGCCAGCCGGCGGTGATGAAGTCGCCCCGCGACGCGTGGATGATGGCCCACACGCCCAGGAACATGTTCCCCACCGTGAAGGCGCTGGGGAGGATCACGATCCCGCGCCTGAGCCGCCGCCTCCGCGCGCCGGCCACCGTGTTGCCGTCCGTCACGCCGCCCCTCCCTGGTGGATGGGGAACTGGTCGAGCGTCATCCCCGTGAGCCTCTGGAACGCGTCCTGGTAGCGGGCGCTGGTGGCGTCGACCACCGCGGGCGGCAGCCGGGGCGCGGGGTACGCCTTGTTCCACTCGCCGCGCCCCACCAGCTCCTCGAGCCAGTCGCGCAGCGGCTGCTTGTCGAGCGAGGGCTGGCCGCGCCCGGGCGCGTAGCTCTCCAGCGGCCAGAAGCGCGAGCTGTCGGGGGTCAGCACCTCGTCCATCACGCGGACCATCCCGTCGGCGTCGCGCCCGAACTCGAACTTGGTGTCGGCGATGATGATCCCGCTCTCCGCCGCCACCTGCCGCCCGCGCCCGTACAGCGCCAGCGAGCGCTCGCGCAGCTCACCGGCAACCTCCGCGCCCACGATCTCTTCCATCCGCCCGAAGGGGATGTTCTCGTCGTGGCCGGTCTCGGCCTTGGTGGCCGGGGAGAAGACCGGCGGGTCGAGCCGGGCCGACTCGGCGAGCCCCGCAGCGAGCGGCTCGCCGGCCAGGGTGCCGCTCTCGCGGTACTCCTTCCAGGCGCTCCCCGACAGGTAGCCGCGCACCACGCACTCCACCGGGAAGGGCTGGAGCTTGCGGACCAGCATGCTGCGCCGGGCCCACGTCTCGCGGACGGGGGCCAGCGCGGGGTACAGCCCGGCGATGTGGTCGGGGTCGATGGAAAGGAGGTGGTTGGGCACCAGGTCGGCGGTGCGCGCGAACCACCAGGCGCTGATCAGGGTGAGAACCTCGCCCTTCCGCGGCACGGGGTCGGGCATCACCACGTCGAAGGCGCTCACCCGGTCGGTGGCGACCATCAGCAGCGCGTCGCCCAGGTCGTACACGTCGCGCACCTTCCCGCGCACCCGCAGCGGGAAGGGGAGGTCGGTGGTGACGAGCGTCGGGGTCAGGAGAAACGGCTCCGAAGCTGGGTCGGTACAGGGGTTTCGGAAGGCGACAAGGTAGCGGGCGCGCCTGCGGCCGGCAACGGACGGCGAAAAGCGTGTGCGCCGCACCGTCGCGCCGTCGGTCGTCGCTCCCATCATACCAGATCCGCAAGATCCGTTGCTGCACCAGCATCGCCAAAAGGTCACACGGAGGAACGGAGAAGAACGGAGAAACGGAGGAACTGCGATGAAGTTGTCCGTTTCTCCGTTCTACTCCGCTTTCTCCGTGTGACCCGTTGTTGCAGTTCAGTGTTTCAGCCGGATCCGGTATCATGCATCGGCGGGAACCGCCTCGAGCTCCTCCTCCGGCGCTTCCGCACCAGAACGATCGAGCGGAGCCGGGGATTCCCCCGACTCCGCTCGATCGTATCCTTTCGGCCCTGAGCTACCTCTGGCTCTGCACCGCTTCACCCTCCCCGGCGCTTCGCCGGGTTCGGGATGGCTCGTGCCGCGCTGCCCCGGGCCGGTCAGTCAGCCTCAGAAGGACGCCAGGAACTTGTTCGGCGTGCCGTTGCGGCTGCTGCTGCGGTGCAGGGTGATGGTGCTGGCGCGCGTGGCGGCCATCACCGCGGCGTTCACCTGCGCCGGGGTGGCGCCGGGGTTGTTGCCCAGGTACTGGGCGGCCACGCCCGCCACGTGCGGCGAGGCCATCGAGGTGCCGCTCATCCCCACGACCTGGTTGGTGACCGAGTAGCTCGACGAGACGATGTCCACGCCCGGGGCCAGCAGGTCGACGCAGGTCCCGTAGTTGGAGAACGAGGCTTCCTTGTCGGTCTTGTCGGTGGCGCCCACCGTCAGCACGTTCGGCGAGTTGGCCGGCGACTCGCTGCAGGCGTTGATCGGACGGCCGGCGAAGTCGCCGTTGCCGGCGGCCACGGCCACCGTGAAGCCGGCGGCCACCAGGCGGGTGGCGGCGTCGCGCACCGCGGTCACGTTGCCGTAGCCCAGCGACATGTTGACCACGCCCGGCTTGCTGCCGTTGGCGGCGATCCAGTCCATCCCGGCGATCACCATGCTGGCGTTGCCGCCGCCCGAGCAGTTCACCACGCGGCCCGCCCAGATCGTCACGCCCTTGGCCACGCCCGAGTAGACGCCGCCCACGGTGCCGGCGACGTGGGTGCCGTGGCCGTGGCAGTCGTTGGCGGTGGCGCCGTCACCCACGAAGTTGCCGTTCTGGCCGTTGGGGATGTAGCTGGCGCGACCCACCACGTCGAGGTGGTTCAGGTTGATCCCCGAGTCGAGGATGTAGGCGTTCACGCCGGTACCGTCCGAGTTCCAGCCGTAGGTGTTGTCCAGCGGAAGGTCCACGTCGTCGACGCGGTCCAGCCCCCACGAGTACAGCGTGGTCTGCAGCCCCGCGGCGAACAGCTTCGCCTCGGCGTCGGGCTCCACGTACGCCACGCGCGGGTCGGCCTGCAGCGCGGCGAGCTGCGGCGCGCTGAGCTCGGCGGCGAAGCCCTTGAGCACGGTGCCGAACACCTGGGTGGGCTCCACGCCGTTCTCTTCGGCGGCGCCGCGGACGGCGGCGGTCACCGTCATGCGCGGGCCGCGGAACGTCTCGTCCTTGAACACCACGATGTACTTCCCGCCGGTGCGCTGCACGGCGGGCGCATCGATCGGCGCGACCGGCGTCGAGGCCTGGTCGGAGCAGGCGGCAAGGGCCAGCACGGGGAGCAGCAGGGCCAGACTGCGCTTCATTTGAACTCCTGGGGGCGTAATACGAGCGAAGGCGTCGTCCCGGGGTGGACGACGTCGATCCGGGGTCCTTCTCATCAGCCGCAATCCGGGGAGGTGCGGCGCCGAGCGTGGGGTGAGGATCTGCCGCCTCTACTAAGCACGTACCGGGCCATTCATGTGTTTACCGGTAATGTGTTGCTGTGTATTGATTTATCGCTCCAGCATCATCCCCCAGGGAGGACCAGGGTGGTGCAATACGCACTAGAACAGTGCACCGCAGTGGTGCATTTGCTGCCGGAAAGCGAATGATCTGATACGCTCATTGTCGAAAAAGGAGCTTTTACTACGATGGGATCGGCTTCACCACCTGCAGCCGGCTGCCGGAGCAGGCGGCGGACGAGGTCGGGAACGAACGCCGCGAGCGACGCGGTTTCATTGTGCGACTCCCCCGGCGTATGTATCATTTGTTTTGCAGGCGCGGTGCAACGCGTTCTACCTCAGCACCTTCGCGCGCCTTTCGCTCTCCCCCCGATCCCTGCGAGCACGCTTGCCGATGCGCAGGTCTCCGTCCCGTCCGCTGTCGATCCGCATCGCCCTCGCCGTGGCGCTGGTGTGCGCCTGCGTGGCGGGGCCCGCGCGCGCGCAGTTCACCACCGCGGCGCCGCAGCAGCGGCAGATGCCCGACGTGGTGGGGCTCACCTCCACCCAGGCCGCGGGCCGCCTGCGCCAGCTGGGGCTCACCGTCACCACGCGGCAGGTGGCGTCGGCGCAGCCGCAGGGCACGGTGATCACGCAGTCGCCCAGCGCGGGCACCACCATCAGGCAGGGGCAGGCGGCCGTCCTCGAGGTCTCCACCGGCCAGACGCAGCAGGACCCGCAGCGCGGCGGCCAGACCGACGGCGCGGGGACGCGGGAGACGGGGAGCGGGGTGGACGTGCGCGTCACCCCGCCGCGGCCGGGGCTGGTGCCCGACCTGACGGGGATGAGCCTGACCATGGCACGCATCCGCCTGGTGACCAGCGGCCTGGCGCCCGGCACGGTGGACTCGGCTTGGGTGGAAGGGGCGCGTGGCGGCCGGGTGGTGGCGCAGGAACCGCGGCCGGGAACGCAGGCGATCCCCGGGCAGCGCGTGCGGCTCACGCTCGCGCAGCGGACGCCGCCGGCCACGCAGCGCGACACGCCGCGTCCGCGCGACCCCGATCCGCAGCCCGCTCCGCGGCCGGCGGAGCTGGTCACCGTGCCCGACCTGGCCGGGCTCACGCCGGAGCGGGCGCGGGTGGCCGTGGGCCGCGCGCGGCTGCTGCTAGGGGCCACCGACAGCAGCGCCGCCGGCACCACCACGCCGGGAACCGTGTTCACGCAGAAGCCCGCGGCGGGTGAGCGGGTGCCGCCGGGCACCTTCGTGACCGTCTCGGTCACGCGGTGGCAGATGACGACGGTCCCCACGGTGGTGGGCCGCCCCCTCGCCGACGCAGAGCGGATCCTGCGCGCCGCCGACCTGCGGGTGGGCGCCACCACCGAGCGCGAAGACCAGGGCACCGCCGGGCGCGTCCTCACGCAGTCGGTCCCCGCCCGTACGACCGTCCCCCGCGGCACCCGGGTAGACCTCGCCGTCTCGCGCGCGGTCGTCGTGACCGCCGCCGACACGCCGGCGGCCGGGACCGACCCGGTCATCCCCGCGCAGCGCGACACGCCGCGCGCGGAACGGCAGGACACGCCCGCCGCCACGCAGACCACCGGGACCCCCGCCGACACCGCCACGCAGACGGCCGGCACGCAGCCCCAGGTGGTGGACCAGGAATCCGTCGTCACCACGCAGACGGGGACTCAGGAGACCACCCCGCCACCGGAGGACCGGTCCGCGCGGCAGACGGAGGTGCCGGAGCAGGGCGGCATTCCGCGCGAGGTGGTGTGGGGCGCGCTCGCGCTGCTGCTGCTGGCCGCAGCGTACGGGGCGTACCGCTTCTTCCGGCGCGGGCCGGGGCAGCCGGTGCAGGCGCCCGTCGCCGCGGGCCCGCCGCCGGTTTCGGGCGCGGTGCGGCTGCGCGTGGGCGCCGGCGGGTGGGAGCCGGCCACCCAGACGGCGGCCGAGGGGCCGATGCAGCGCGCCCGGCTCCAGCTCAACGTGCGCGTCGCCGACCCGCAGACCGTCACCGACCCCGCAGGGGCGGCGCTGGGTGCGTCGCGCGTGGCGGTGCGCACGGTGGCCGCGCCGGTGGCGGAGGTGCAGACGGATGGTGCCGCGCCGTTCAGCGCGGGCACCGCAGTGCAGGTGCGCGTGCGCGACCACGCGCCCACGCTGACGGTGGATGGAGACACGCCGGTCATTCTCTCCCGGAGATCATGATGGACCAGACCCCCGACACGGTGCGCCAGGCCGTGGACTTCGATGCCGGCATCGCCCACAAGCTGGCCGCCGCCGTGCGCGAAAAGCTGGGCCCCGTGTGCGCGATGGTGAGCGAGCAGGTGATCGAGGCCGCCGTAGGCCGGGTGGTGGAGGCCGCCGCCGCGCGCCTCGACACGCCGCTGGCCGACCTCCTCACCGCCGCCTGGGCGCGCTACCCCGAGATGCAGGAGCTGACCGACGCCGTGCGGCACCCGTCGGACCAGGAGACGCTCGCCGAGCTCACGAAGCACCGCTTCGGGTGGAGCTACCGCCCCGAGATCGAGGTGGTGATCAACGAATCCACCTCCATCCCCATCCCCCTGGGGGTAGACGTGGGGGTGACGGTGCTGGGCGGGGTGCTGGTGGTGCAGGGCGGCCGCTTCCGCGAGATGCGCGCCGGGCGCGTGGCCGTGGGCGCGTCGGTCGCGGTGGGCGACCGGAAGGTGCCCGGGCCCGAGAAGGAGGTGGAGCTGCCGGCCGTGCTCCGCTTCGGCGAGGCGGGCGTGGCGATCCGCGAGCCGGTTCCGGCGGTGAAGATCGCCGCGGCGCCCCCCGAAGTGGCGGCCGCAGGCTCCTGAACCGTGGGGTGACGGGACGACGGCGGCGGTCCGGGCGCGTATCCGGACCGCCGCCGTTTCTCGTGGATGTAACGGGATGCGTGCGCTTTGTTGCGAACCGTTGCAGTTCGGCCGCCGCTCCGCGGCTGACACCGTGCGGCGAGCGCGTTGCGGGGTAGGCACTTACGTGGCGGGACCGGCGCGGCGTGGATCTGGCCTTGTCATTGGGCGCCGATTGCGGCACATGCCCGAACCGCCGAGCCCCCGCCCATGCCGATCCATCCTTCGCTTCGCCGCCCAGCTGCCGCCGTCCTGGCGCTCGCCCTTTCGCTCGCCCCCGCCACCCTGGCCGCGAAGGCAACGGCCGAGGAGAGCCCCGCGCTGGTGGTGGTTCCCGACGTGCGCGGACAGTCGCTGTACGGCGCGGCCGCGCAGGTCGCCGTGGCGGGGCTGGTGCCGCGCCACGCCGCCTCCATGCCGGGGAACCTCGACACCAGCCCGGTCCGCCGGCAGTGGCCGCACGCGGGCCAGCGCGTGCCGCAGGGCACCGTTGTCGCGCTGGAGCTCGGGAGTGTCGCGGCGTCCGTTACGACCGGAGCCGCCGTGCCGGCCCCCGCGGCGCGCCTCGCCCGCGCCTCGGTGAAGGCGTCGTTCGACGCAGCGGCCCCGGCGGAACAGGGGTCGAGCGCGGCGGCGTGGTGGCTGGCTGCGGCCGTCTGCG
>DASWMA010000327.1:0-5385 GCA_036399995.1 Longimicrobium sp.
GGGCGCCCTGGTTCGCGCGGCCACCGAGGTCGCCGGGCTGTCGGCGGATGGTGAGATGCGGGTGCTGCGCCTGGCCGACGGCACGGAGGTGGCCGCCCGCGCGGTGCTGGTGGCCACCGGGGCCGAGCGCGTGCACTTTCCGGTGGACGGCCTGCGCGAGCTGGCGGGGAGCGGCGTGCACTTCGGCCTCCCCCGCCCGCTCCCCGAGGCGCTCCGCTCGCGCGACGTGTTCGTGGCCGGCGCGCCGGCCGAAGCAGCAGCCGCGGCGCTGCGCCTGGCCAGGCACTGCCGCGGCGTGGTGCTCCTGGCCGCGGCGGCGGGGGGATGCGGCGGCGTTCCGGCCGAGGTGGAGCGCCGCCTGGCCGCCGTGCCCAACCTGAAGGTGCGGCGGCGTTCGGAGCTCGCCGAGGTGGTGGGTACCGAGAGGCTCGAGGCGCTGCTCCTGCGCGACCGCCGCACCGGGCGCGCGTCGGTGCACGCCGCCGGCGCGCTGTTCCTGCTGGGCGCCGGCCCCCCGCGCACCGCGTGGCTCACCGGCACGCTCGCCCTGGACGGGGCGGACTTCGTGATCGCCGGGGCGGCGCCGGGGCGGAACGCGGAGGGCGGTGCCTGGCCGCTCGCCCGCGCCCCCCACCCGCTGGAGACGAGCATCCCCGGCGTGTTCGCGGCCGGCACGGTGCGCGATGGATGCGGAAAGGACGTGGCGGAGACGGTGGAGGAAGGGATGTGGGCCGCGCGGCAGGCGAGCGCGTACATCGACGGGATGCTCACCCCCGCGGACGCCGGTGCGTTCGCTCCCGGCGCGGAGGTGGCCCATGCGTAAGCAGCGGCTCGCCTGGGTGTGCGCCGTGGCGGCGCTGGCCGCCCTGGCGGGTGCCGCCACGATGCGGCCGCGCGGGTGGAGCGAGGAAGAGGTGGAGACCCTGCGCTCCCTCTCCATCGCGGAGCTGGAGCCGCTCCCGGCCGACCCTTCCAACCGCTACGGCGACGATTCGGCGGCGGTGGAGCTGGGGCACGCGCTCTTCTTCGACCCGCGGCTCAGCGGCAACGGACAGGTGTCGTGCGGCACCTGCCACGATCCCCGCCGCCAGTTCCAGGACGGGACGCCGCTGGCGCGGGGTGTGGGGCGCACCGACCGGCGCACCATGCCGATCGTGGGTACCGCGTACAGCCCGTGGATGTTCTGGGACGGGCGCAAGGACAGCCAGTGGGCCCAGGCGCTGGGGCCGCTGGAGAGCCCGGTCGAGCACGGCGGCACCCGCGCCCAGTACGCCCACGTGGTCGCCGAGCACCATCGCGCCCAGTACGAGCGGGTGTTCGGCCCGCTCCCCGCGCTCGCCGGCGTGCCGCGCAGGGCCGGCCCCATCGACGACCCCGCCGCGCGCGCGGCGTGGGAGGCGATGCCGCCGGAGCAGCGCGACCAGGTCACGCGCGTCTACGCCAACATCGGCAAGGCGATCGCCGCGTACGAGCGCCGCCTGCAGCCGGGCGCCGGCCGCTTCGACCGCTACGTCGAGCAGGTGGCCACCCACGGCCGCGCCGACGGGATCCTCACGCCCGACGAAGAGGCGGGGCTGCGGCTGTTCATCGGCCGGGCCAACTGCACGCAGTGCCACAACGGGCCGCTGCTGACCGACGACCACTTCCACAACACCGGCATCCCCGCCGTTCCCGGGCTCCCCCGCGACCTGGGCCGCGCCGCCGGCGCCCGCCAGGTGCTGGGCGACGAGTTCAACTGCCTGGGCCGCTACAGCGACGCGCGCCCCGAGGAGTGCGCCGAGCTCCGGTTCCTGGTTCCCGAGGGAGAGGCGCTGGTGCGCGCCTACAAGACCCCCTCGCTGCGCGGCGTGGCCGAGCGCGCGCCGTACATGCACGCCGGGCAGATCGGCACGCTCGACGGCGTGGTCGCGCACTACGACCGTGCCCCGGCCGCGCCCGCCGGCCACAGCGAGATCCGCCCCCTGCGCCTGAACGCCCGCGAGCGCGCGCAGCTGGTGGCGTACCTGCGCACGCTCGACGCGCCCGTGAACGCACCGCGGTGGCTGCTCGAGCCGCCGCGCGCCACCCGCTGAACGGAACCGGCACCGTCCCGACGCTTCGTACCAGACTCACTCGACAGGAGAATCCCCATGTCGCTGTCCACCCGCCACCGTGACGACCCCGCGCCCGCCTGGGCGCCGCTCCCCGCCCTGCTCGTGCGCCGCGAGCGCGACGCCGCCGCCATGGCCGCCCTGCAGGGAAGGGACGAAGGGGAGATGCGCCGCCGGATGGACGCCGGCCACCGCGCCTACGTGGCGCTGTGGGAGGGAGAGCCGGCCGCCTGGGGATGGGTGGCCACCACCTCGGCCGAGATCGGCGAGATCGGCTCCGCCTTCACCATCCCGCGTGGCGAGCGGTACCTGTGGAACTTCGTGACGCTCGGCGCCCACCGCGGAAAGGGGATCTACCCGCGGCTGCTGGACGCCATCGTGCGCCTGGAATCGCCCGAGGCGGAGCGGTTCTGGATCATCCACGCGCCCGAGAACCACGCCTCGGGCTCGGGGATCCGCAAGGCGGGCTTCACCACCGTGGCCCAGCTCTCGTTCGACCCCCACGGCCGCCCAGCCGTGAGCGCGAAGGCGCAGGGCGGCGACGCCGCGGCGGCGCGGGTGCTGGGCCTCCCGGTGGCCCGCGAGCCGCTCGCCCCCTGCTGGCGCTGCGTGCGTGCGGGGAAGCCCGCCGCCATGGCATGCGCGGAAGGCCACTGCGCCTGCGACTACCAGCACGCCGCCTCCGGCTGCGGGTGAGGCATGGTCCCCCATCCGCCGTCCCAATCCGTCCATCCCCCCAAGCCACGGATCAAGGCAGAACCCGAGGACGTGCGACGCAGTTCTCCGTTTGACTCCGTTTCCTCCGTTCCCTCCGTGTGAAACTGCAGTTCAACGGAGCCTGAGAGTGCCCAGGACCCTGCACCGAAAACCGAGATCCCTCCCCCGGAAACCCGGAGGAGGGACCTGTCCGTCGATCCTGCACGCCGCCCTTCAGCCGATCACGGCTGCGCCGGCGGCTGCTGCGGCTGCACGAAGTCCTCCGGCCGCGGCACCTTCTTCTGCCCGGGGAACACCGGCCGCCCCGGCAGCTCCGGCGTGGGGTCCACGAACTGCGGCGCGCTGCGGCGCTGCGGACAGCTCGGCGCCGGCGCGTGCTTGGCCGCGAAGTAGTCGATCGCGCCGCCGTACGCACAGTCGGCCGCAAGCACGCGGCCGCCGCCCACCCGCCGCGCCACCACCTGCGGCGGCCTGGGCCACTCGGGCGGCGGCTTGCGGCCCAGGTAGAAGCGCCGCATCACCCGCGCCCAGATCGGCACCGCCAGCGTGCCGCCGGTGGCGCCCGACAATATCGTCTGCGGGTTGTCCATCCCGATCCACACCCCGGCCAGCAGGTCGGGGGTGAAGCCCACGAACCACACGTCGGTGTTGTCGTTGGTGGTCCCCGTCTTCCCCGCCGCGGGGATGTCGTAGCTCAGCCCGCCCACCGCCGGGTCGCGCGCGGGGTAGCCGGTGCCGTTGTCCACCACGCCCCGCATCATGTCCGTCATCAGCCAGGCGATGCCGGGGTCCACGGTGGGCTCGGGGTACTGCGGCGGCTCCCACAGCAGCCGCCCCTGGTGGTCCTCCACGCGCACCACGTAGCGCGGGGGAACGCGGTAGCCGCCGTTCTCGAACACCGCGTACGCCGCGATCATGTCGGCCGGGTACACCGCCGCCGCGCCGATGTACACCGACGGGTAGCCCGGGATGCGCGTGTCGATCCCCGCGCGCGAGGCGAAGGAGCGCACCGCCTCGATCCCCGCCTCGCGCCCCAGGCGGATCGCCACCGTGTTCTTCGAGAACTTGAGCGCGTTGCGCACGGTGGTCCACCCGCTGTAGCGCCCGTCGTAGTTCTTGGGCGTCCAGTAGGTCCCGTCGCCGGTGGCGATGGAGATCGGCTCGTCGGCCACCCCCGAGTTGGGCGAGCGCCCGTGCTCGAGCGCCGCGGCGTAGACGAAGGGCTTGAAGCTCGACCCCGGCTGCCGCAGCGCCTGCGTGGCGCGGTTGAACTGGCTCTGGGTGAAGTCGCGCCCGCCCACCATCGCCCGCACCACGCCGTTCCCCGGGTCCATCACCACCACCACGCCCTGCAGGTACGGCGTGAAGGGCACCGGGTCGCCCGGCTTCAGCGATGCGGTGAAGCGCGCGTAGGTAGGGTGGCGGTACGCGCCGTACTGCCCGCCCTCGATGGCGCGCAGCTGCTGCTCCAGCGACTGCTCGGCTGTCTGCTGCAGCACGGGGTCGATCCCCGTGTAGATGCGCAGCCCGCCCGTGTACAGCAGCTCGCCGAAGCGCTGCTCCAGCTCGCGCCGCACCTGCTCCACGAAGTACGGGGCGCGGATGGCGCCCTTGGGCGGCGGCAGCACCAGCGGCTCGGCCTTGGCGCGGTCGGCCTGCTCGCGGGTGATCACCCCCGACTCGGCCATCCGGTCGAGCACACGGTCGCGCCGGCGCTGCGCCCGGTCGGGGTGCTCGCGCGGGTTGTAGGCGCTGGGCGCCTGCGGCAGCCCGGCGATGGTGGCCGCCTCGGTGATGGACAGGTTCGAGGCGGGCTTGTTGAAGTAGGTGCGCGCCGCCGCCTCCACCCCGTACGCCCCGGCGCCCAGGTAGATGTGGTTGATGTACAGCTCCAGGATCCGCTCCTTGCTGAGCGATCCCTCCATCTCCAGCGCCAGCTTCACCTCGGCCAGCTTGCGCCGCACGCTCTTCTCGTTGGGCGGCAGCTGCTGCGGGAACAGGTTGCGGGCAAGCTGCATGGTGATGGTGCTCCCCCCCGTGCTCCCGAACCCGCCGATCACGTTGTCGCGGATGGCGCCCATCACGCGCACGGGGTCGACCCCCTCGTGGTCGAAGAAGCGTGAGTCTTCGATCGCCACGAACGCCATCGGCACGTAGCGCGGCAGCGAGCGGATGGGGACCAGGGTGCGCCGCTCGCGGTAGAACGAGCCCAGCAGCCCGCCGCGCGCGTCCAGCACCTGGCTGGCCTGCCGTGGGGCCAGCTCCTGCACCTGCGCGGCGGTGGGGCAGGTGCCGCTGCACGCGCGCGTCCACGCGGCCGCGGTGGCGCCGGTGGTGCAGCTCGCGAAGCTCACCAGCCCCAGGCCGATCACGATCTTGCGCTCGCCGCGGTCGGCCCACGCCTCCTTCAGCCGCTGCCACGCCCTGCGGCCGCGGTCGCGCCAGAGGTCCGCGTCGAAGCGTTTCCAGTTGAGCGCCATGGCTCCATGCGTGAGGTGACGGGCGCAGCACACGCCCGTGGACTCGGTTCGCGTTGAAGGATATATAGATATCGCCTGCGCGCCCGCCATGCCACGGT
>DASWMA010000328.1:0-4120 GCA_036399995.1 Longimicrobium sp.
GCGCCCGCGCGCGTGTTGACACCGCGCTCGCGGGCGTCTTAAGTTGCACCCCCTGTCTCCCTGGCCTCGCCCAGCTTTCATCAGCGCCCAACTTTAGCGGCGTTCCAACCCATGCCCGAAATCTCCCCCGAGCTGGCCGCGCGCATCGAGACCCTCCGGGCGAGCCACGCCGAGAACCCGGCGCGGTTCTTCATGCCGCTGGCCAGCGCGTACCGCGAGGCGGGCGAGGCGGGCCGGGCCGAGGAGCTGCTGCGCGAGAACCTGAAGCGGCACCCGGGCTACCTCAGCGCGCACGTGCTGCTGGGGCGCTGCCTGGCCGACCGTGGTGCGTACGTTGAGGCGCGCAACGAGTTCCAGTACGTGCTGTCGGTGGACGCGCAGAACCTGATCGCGCTGCGCACGCTGGGCGACATGGCCGCCGGCGCGGGCGACGCCGGCGAGGCGCGCCGCTGGTACGGCGAGCTGCTGGCGGTCGACCCCATGAACGCCGAGGCGCGCCAGGCGCTGGTCACGCTCGAGAACACCCCCGACCGCCCGGCGCCGCAGGAAGAGCAGGGCGGCTTCGGGATGGTGGACATCGCCGCGCACGCCCCCGAGGCCGACCTCCCCCACGCGGGCGATGCCGACCCGGGCGCCTGGGGCGCCGTGAGCCTCGACGAGCCGGTGGCCGAGCCGGACGCCCCCGCCCCCCGGGGCGAAGACGCGGGCGGCTTCGACGCGCTCGACTTCGGCGCGGTGGACCTGACCGTGGCCGACGAGCAGCCGGAGCAGTCCGCGTCCGCCCTGGCCGACGCTGAGGCCGAGGCCGGCGCGGGGTTCGCCGCGGCGCCCGGGGTGCCGGCGGCGAACGACGGCGGGTTCGATGCGTGGGGATCGCTGGAAGACGAACAGCTCGACTCCGGCTCGGCCGGCATGGAGCCGCTCCCGCTGGAGACCTTCTACGACCCGGCCGAGCCGTCGCCCACCGCCGCGCCCGGGCACCACGACGAGCACGAGGAGCACGACGAGGTGGTCACCGAGACCATCGCCGAGCTCTACGCGCAGCAGGGCTTCGCCGACCGCGCCGCCGAGGTGTACCGCGAGCTGATCGCCCGCCGCGGCGAAGAGCCCGCGCTGGTGCGCCGCCTGGGCGAGCTCGAGGCGCAGCTCGCGGGCGGTGCCGCGACCGCCCCGTCGAGCGGGGGGGGTGACGACTTCGGGATGATCGACCTGGACACCCCGGCCGAGCCGGCGCAGGCCGGTGCGGGCGCGGCCGACGCCACGCCGGGGTGGCTGGAGTCGGTGGACGCCTTCGTCTCGGGCGGGAACGATCAGCGGGCGGCGGGCGACTTCGACCTCCCCACGGTCCCGGAGCTCGGCGGCGACGTCGAATTCGGGCACGCTGCGGGGGCCGAGACGCCGTCCACGGAGCCCGCGCCCGCGGGCACGCACGCGTCCGCGTCCCCCGGCGCGGGAACGGGAGACGCGTTCGCCGATTCGTTCGCCGACGGCTTCGACGGAGCCGGGGATGCGCGCCGCGAGTGGGAAGCGCCCACGGTGGAAGAGACCGCTCCCGCGCCCGAGCTGGCGTTCGCCGCGTCCGCGGAGCAGCCGCCGTTCGAGCCCGAGCCGTCGTTCGACACCTCCGCCGAGATGCCGCCCTCCGCGGACCCCGAGCCGGTCTTCGCCGCATTCGAGGAGGCGCCGCAGCCCGCCGTGTCCGCAGAGGCGGCCGCGGAGACGCCGGCCGCCGCGCCGTCCGCGGAGCGGGTGACGATCTCGTCGTACCTGGGATCGATCCTCTCCTGGCGCCCCGGTGCCGGGCAGGGTGCGGCGGTGGAGGCTCCCGCGCCCTCCGCCCCCGACGTGGTGACTGCCTCCGGCCCCGCGCCGGTGGACGAGGCGCCGGCCGAAGACGCCGCCGCGCCCCCGCCCGCCCGGCCGTGGGACGAGGAGACGCTGGGCGCGCCGGTGGAGCAGCCGCCGATGGACGAGCCGTGGATCGCGCCCTCCGCGGCGGGCGGCGACGACGCCAGCGTGGCCGACGAGCCCTGGGCCGCCGCGCCCCCGGCCGCCGCCGGCGAGCAGGACGAGCCGTGGGCCGCGCCCGCCGCCGAGCCGCAGCCGGGGGCCGGCCTGCACGTGGAGCCGTGGACCCACCCCGCGTCCGACCGCCAGGCCGCGGACGACGCGGCCGCCGACCCGTGGAGCCAGCCGCTGGACGAGCCGGCGCCGGACGCCGAAGCGGAGCCGTGGAACACGCCCGCCGCCGAATCGGCCGACGCGGGCGAGGACCTGCCGTGGCTGAGCGAGCCGCCGCGGCCCGACGCGCCGGAGCAGGGAACGGAACCTGCGGCGGGCCCCGCGGCTTCGGCCGGTGAGCGGATGCCGTGGGAGGCATCGTTCGACCTGTCGCCCGAGGTGCCGCAGGAGCCGGTGGCCGACCGCGCGCCGCCGCGGCAGGAGCCGCAGGCCGAGCCGGCCGGGGGGTTCAGCTTCGAAGACTTCTTCGCCGAGCAGCCCGCCGCTCCGCCCGCCGAGCCCCGGCCGCAGGCCGCCGCGCCCGCGCCGATGTTCGAGCCCATGCCGCCGCCGCAGGCCGCGCCGGCCGAGCCCGCGCAGCCGGCGCAGCAGCAGGGTGGCGACGAAGACGAAGACCTGGAGAGCTTCCAGGCCTGGCTGCAGAGCCTGAAGCGGTGAGGATCGCGGCCGTACACGGCCCCAACCTGAACCTGCTGGGCCGCCGCGAGCCCCACGTCTACGGCCGTCACACGCTCGACGACGTGAACGCCGCGCTGGCCGACGCCGCGGGCGGGCTCGGGGCCGAGGTGGAGTGCTTCCAGTCGAACCACGAGGGCGAGCTGGTGGACTTCATCCAGCAGGCCGCGGAACGCGTGGACGCCTTCGTGGTGAACGCGGGCGCGTACACCCACACCAGCATCGCGCTGCGCGACGCGCTGGCGGCGGTGGCGCGCCCGTACGTGGAGGTGCACATTAGCAACGTGTTCGCCCGCGAGCGCTTCCGGCACCGGTCGTACCTGGCCGCCGGTGCGGTGGGCGTGGTGTCGGGCTTCGGGGTCAACAGCTACCGGCTGGGGCTGCGGGCGATCGCGGAGCACCTGCGCGAGAAGGAAAAAACGGAGTCCTGAGTCCCAGGTCCCCAGTCCCTTCGGGAGCGGTTCGCTCGAAGGTGCTTGAAGGGGCCGAGGGGCCTGGCACGTGGGACTTACTGACTCGAGACCTCGGAGAGATACGAAGTGGCAACGACGGCCGATTTCCGGAACGGCATGACCCTGAGCATCGACGGGACGCTGTTCACGCTCCTCTGGTTCCAGCACCACAAGCCCGGCAAGGGGAACACGGTGGTGCGCTCGCGCATGAAGAACGTGCTCACCGGCGCGGTGCTGGAGAAGACGTGGCGCGCCGGCGAGAAGATCGACGAGGTGCGCCTGGAGCACCGGCCCGTCACCTACACCTACACCGACGGGCACCTGTACCACTTCATGGACGCCCAGACCTACGAGGACGTGCCGATCAACGCCGAGCTGCTCGGCGAAGACCAGCTCAAGTACCTCAAGGAGGGGATGGAGTGCGAGGGGCTGGTGCACAACGAGAAGGTGATCTCGGTGGAGCTCCCCTACTTCGTGACCCTCGAGATCGTGGAGACCGACCCCGGCGTGCGCGGCGACACCGCCACGGGGGGAACCAAGCCCGCCAAGCTGGAGACGGGCGCGGTGGTGCAGGTGCCGCTGTTCATCAACGAGGGCGACGTGATCCGCGTCGACCGCCGCGAAGACAAGTACATCGAGCGCGCGAAATGATCGACCTCGAGTTCCTGCGCGGGCTGATCGGGGCCGTGGACGAGAGCGGGATCGACTCGCTCGAGATCTCCCGCGGCGGCACCCGCATCCGCATCAACAAGACCCCGCCCCCCGCGCCCGTGTCGCACCAGGCCGCGGCGCCCGCCGGCCCGCCCGCGCACCTGCAGATGCAGCCGGTGCACGAGGTGGGGCTGCCGCGCGCGGCCGCGCCCGCCCCACCGGCCGAGGCGGCCCCGCCGCCGGCCCCCGCCGCCAGCAAGCTGGTGGAGATCAAGAGTCCGATGGTGGGCACCTTCTACCGGGCTCCGGCGCCCGAGGCG
>DASWMA010000329.1:0-2276 GCA_036399995.1 Longimicrobium sp.
GACCGCCGCGGTGAACACCGCCGCCGCCACGCCGATCCGCGCCCACGGGTACGGCACCGGGTAGTCGCGGCGGGTGCGGGCGTACAGCCACGCCACGTTCGCCAGCCGCGCCGCCAGGGTGGCCAGCGCGGCGCCCATCCCCCCCAGCAGCGGCACCAGCGCCAGCAGCAGCGCCAGGTCCACCACGGCCGACACCACGCTCCCGGCGCTCACCACCCCCGTGCGCCGCGTGAGCAGCGCGCCGATGGCCACGATGTTCGCGGCTCCGCGCAGGACCAGCGCGGCCACGATCGGCCCCACCAGCACGTGCGCCGGGAAGTAGGTGGGGGTGGCGAGCACAGCCAGCGCCTCGCGCGCGAACACCGCCAGCAGGGTGCCCGCGGCGCCCGCGCCCAGCAGGTACCAGTGCAGCACCCGCGCGTACACCCGCGGCGCGTCGGGCTCGCGCTGGATCGAGTGCGCGAACGGCGTCCAGGCGAAGTCGATGGCCATGCTCACCAGCGTCACGAAGGTGGCCACCCGCGTGGCCACGCCGAACAGCCCCACGGCCGAGAGCGTGGCCATCCGCGCCAGCGCGTAGCGCTCGGCGTAGAGCAGCGCCCAGTAGGTCACGTTCCCCACCACCAGTGGCGCGCCGTAGCGCACCAGCTCGCGCGCCAGCGGCAGCGACAGCGAGCGCGCGAGCTCGTGCCGGGTGGCCACGAAGCCGAAGAGCACCCCCGGCACGCGGCCCAGCAGCTGCGCCAGGAGGATCCCCTCCACCCCCATCCGCATCGCCACCACGAACAGCAGGTTCAGCCCCACCGTCAGCAGCAGCACGCCCAGCGAGAGCACGGCGTACGCGCGGAACGCCCGGCGGATGCGCAGCAGCACGAGCTGCACCTGGTTGGCCGCCTGCAGCGGAAGCGCGGCCAGCGCCAGCGCCACGAAGCGCGCCGCCCCCGGCTCGCCGGGCACGGCGTGCTCGGCCAGCGGCGCGCGCAGCACGAAGAGGAGCGCGGCGCCGGCCGTCACCGACAGCAGCGTGGCGGCCAGCGCGGCGGTCACGATGCGCCGGCGCTCCTCCACGTCGTCGGTGGCGTTGAAGCGGTAGAGCAGCGCGGTGTCGAGCCCCAGGAAGAGCACGGCCGACACCACCATCGCCAGCGTGGTGACCAGGTCCAGCGAGCCGTAGTCGGCCGGCGCCAGCACGCGGGTGTACACCGGCACCAGGAAGATCCCGACGAAGCGGTTGGCCACGTCGAGCACGCCGTACACCAGCGAGTCGCGCCCGAGCTGGGCGAGGCGCCCCGCCATCAGCTCCAGCGCCCGCGGTAGCGCAGCGTCACCGGGCCGTCGTGCACCGCGGTGACCCGCACGAAGCGGAGCGACGTCCCTTCCTCGGGCTCGCCCGGGCCGGCCGGCACCGGCGTGCCCCCCTGCACCGCCGACATCTCGGGGTACCAGGCGTAGCGCACCCGGTACTCGGTGCCCGCGCGGCCCTCCCAGGTCAGCTCGTTCCCCCGCGCCACCACCGCCACGGGGGGCGAGATCACGCCGCCGCCCTCCGGCAGCGCCAGCAGGTGCAGGGTGCCGGGGGGGAGCGCCAGGAGCGCGCCCGCGCGCCCGGGCACCGAGGCGCGGCCCAGCACCGCCACCGGCTCCCACCCGGCCTCCTCCAGCTCGCGCGCGAAGCCGGCGGAATACGCGAGGGCGAAGCGGGCGCCCACCCCGGCGGCCACCTCGCGCAGGCGCGCGGCCGGCGTTCCCGCGTGGAAGGCCGCGATCACGTCGGCGTAGTAGTCCATGTGGGCGATGCGGACGTATTCGTCGGGCACCACCTCCACGCCGCGCAGGGGAAGCACCTCCTCGCACACCTGCAGGAAGGCGCGGTACCCGCCGAAGTCGCGGGTGTGCGTGTGCGTTTCCAGCAGCACCCGCGAGCCGTCGGGAACGCCCGCGAAGAACCGCCGCACGGGCTCGCGCAGGGTTTCACCCGCCACCGGCTCCACGAAGGGGTACGGGACGGCGGCCCGGGGCGCGCCGACGGCGGTGGCGGCCAGCGCGTTGGGCATCGGCAGCCCCAGCACCCACCCGTGCAGGTAGGCGAAGAACACCAGCCCCGCGACCCCCACCCACGACGGGCCCCACGCCAGGAGCGCGGAGAGGAGCGCCAGGTGCCAGAGCCAGAACGACTGCGCGTCGCACAGGTAGAACACCTTCTGCCCCGCCGCCGCCACGGCCATGCAGCCGGCCGCGAGCACCGCCGCCGCCAGCGGGCGCGGAACCGACGGCAC
>DASWMA010000330.1:0-19224 GCA_036399995.1 Longimicrobium sp.
CGACACGCTCCCGGAGATCCAACGAGTACGGTCCAGGCATGGCGCACCCTCACGCAGGGGGATCGTCATCCAGCACCGCTCTCCATCATAAAGCCTAAACACTCTGTCCGGTACTCTGGACTGATATGCAAACCGCTCTAATCCTGGCAGGAGAAGACGCGCTACGCTTCGTTCACCTTGCGGACGCTTTGTTCCAGTGGTGGCGGAGTTGTGGCGATCTCCCTGACCACTATTGCCGATTGGAACGACGCCCCATAGCGTCTTCCATGAACAGACCGACTAGTGGTCAAAGTAGCCATACGCCCGGCGATGATCGGGGTCCGGAGTCGCTGCGGCGGTGGCAGAGGATACCGCTCGAGTCGTTGTGGGAGTTCGCCGTGGAGATGGTGGCACGCCACAAGCTTCGCGGAGTCGCCCACCTGACCGGGCTCGGCCGTGAGACGGTGCGCAAGTTCATCATGCGCACGGTCGAGCCCAATCTCACCACCCGCCGCGCGTTCGCCAAGCTGTACCTGGACTTCAACGCGGAGCGGATGATGCTGGACGAAGACAAGGGCAAGCCCTGGACGCGCAGGCCGCTTCTGATCCGGATCCTCTCCCCCGGAAGGGACACGGCACGCGCGGAGCTCGCGAAGGTGTTCGAGCTGGCCCGCCGCTTTCCCGACGAGATCCCCCCGACCGCCGACGACCTGTTCGAGTGGATCGACCAGCAGGTGCGCGGCGAGTACTGGGCCGAGGAGTACTACGGCCCCATCGCCCGCGGCGAGCGCGAGCACGACGAGAACAGCTGGATGGCCGGAGAGCCCAAGCGGAAGCAGAGGCGCAAGAAGCCGAAGAACGAGGAGAGTGGCGAAGAAGGCGGCGAGTAGCCCTCGCGCCCCACGGCAGACGAGCGGTCCCGGGACGATGATCCCCGGGGCCGCTCGCGCGTTTGCGCGTTGCGTGCGGAAGACCGGTGCAGAAGCAGGCGCACCTCTCCGTTCACGTTGCAGACGATCTGCTCAGCGGTGGCGAGGTTGTGGCGGCCGAATTGACCGGCCCGTGCGAGGCGCATAGCCTCTTCCATGAACACACCGACTGGTGGCCATCGTGGCCATGCGCCCGACGATGATCGGCGATCCGAGACGCCGCAGCGGTGGCTCGACGTGCCGCCGGACGTGCTGTGGCAGTTCGCCGTCGATCTGGTTACGCGCTACGCGTTGCGCGGTGTCGCCCGGGCGAGCGGACTGGGGGTAGAAACCGTGCGCAAGTTCATTCTGAAGATGGGTGAGCCCAACCTGTCGACGCGGCGGCGGTTCGCGGAGCTCTTCCTCCAGCTCCATCCCGAAGCCGTGGTGGAGAAGGACGACGAGACCGGGAGATGGACTGCGCGGCCCAGGCTCATCGCGCTGCTGCCCGAGGGCAGAGCCGAAGCGCGCGAGGCGCTTGCGAAGCTATTCGCGCTCGCCGGCGAGCATCGGCGCGATCTGGCGGTGCGGCTGGATGAGCTGCACGACTGGATGGATCTTCAGGTCTGCGCCGAGTACAACGCCGACGAGCATTTCAGCGCGATCGCGCGGGGCGAGCGGAAGCATGAGCCGGGCAGCATCCTTGCCCGCAAGCCCGCCCGCAGCCGGAAGCGCCGGCGTGCCGACCCGGACGACTCGGCCGGCGAGTAGACACGGCCGGGGCGCCAGAGAAATCGAGCGGTCCAGGGACGATGATCCCGGGGCCGCTCGCGCGTTCCGCTTGCTCGCGTCGATCCACCGGTGACGACGGCTTGTCCCGGCGGCCTCGGGTCGCGAGCTTTGCGCGCGCTCGCACCCTCTGGCCTGGAGACGGTTTGCTCGACCTGAACGCCCTGGTTGCCGGCCTGCCGGCGCGCCCCGACCCGGCGGAGCTGGTGGCCGGCTTCGTTCCGCCGCCGCGCTTCGCCGACAAGCGGTTCGGCAACTACCAGCCCGACGCCAAACACCCGTCCCAGGCCGCCGCGGTGGCGCGGCTGCGGCAGGTGGCGGGCGAGCTGAGCGCCGGAAGCGGCGGGTGGCTGCGCAAGGTGCTCGGCGCCAGGGAGCGCGGGAGCGGCGTGTACCTGGACGGCGGGTTCGGCGTGGGGAAAACGCACCTGCTGGCGGCGCTCTGGAACGAGTCGCCGCGGCCGAGCGCGTACCTGAGCTTCGACGAGCTGGTCTACACCATCGGCCTGCTGGGGGTGGAGGGCACGCGCGCGGCCTTCCGGGGCAACCGCCTGGTCGCCGTGGACGAGTGGGAGCTGGACGACCCCGGCAACCTGAAGATGGCGCTCGCCTTCCTCCGCGGCGCGCTGGCGGACGGCATCCGCGTGGCGACCACGTCGAACACGGTGCCGAACGAGCTGGGCACGGGGCGCTTCGACCAGAAGAACTTCAAGAGCGAGATCGAAGAGCTCTCCGGCGCCTTCGAGGTGCTGGAAATCGCCGGCGACGACTATCGCCACCGCCGCTTCGAGGCCGACCCCGGCCGCACGTACTTCCTGCACGACTCGGCATTCGATCGCGCCGCGACGGCGGCCGGCCCCCGCACGCTGGCCGCCGGCTTCCCCGCCCTGCTCGCCGCGCTCGGCGAGGTGCACCCGATCCGCTACGTGGCGCTGGTGGAATCGATCGGCGAGCTGCGGGTGCGCGGCTTGGCGCCGATCACCGTGCTCCCCGAAGGCCTGCGGTGGGTGCACTTCGTCGACAAGCTCTACGACCGCGCGGTGCCGCTGGCGATGTCGTCCACCATCCCCCTGGGCGAGCTGTTCCCGCGCGCGTTCCTGACCGGCGCCTACGGCAAGAAGTTCTCGCGCTGCCTCTCCCGCATGGAGGAGATGCTCACCGAGCGGGACATGGCAGTCAACGACCACGACATTTGATTCGCGCGCCGTCGCTGCGGCTGCGCCACAGCCTGTAGTCCGCGAAGGCGGACTTCGTGTGGTCGTTGCTGCGATTTCAATCGCCCTCCCCAGGTCTGTACCGGGCACCTGGCACTGGGGACCGGGCACTCGTCCCGCCCTGGCACTTCCCCCCGCCCTCACACGTACATCGTTGCGAGGCACGCTCTTCGCAGCCCGCCGCGGGTGACCGCCCTTCCGCGCACCCTCGGACCCGTGTTGATGGACCGCCGCAAGCTTCTGACGATGCTCCCGATCGCGACCGTGCCGCTGCTGGTGTGGGCCGCCGCACGCCTCGCCGCACCCGAGCCGCCGCCGCGCGCCGACCCGCTGGCTCCGCGCCCCGCCGCCGTGCCCGCGCGCGTCGCCACCTACCCCGTGCCGCCCGACGTGGCCGAGCTGCTGCGCCAGGGCCGGAACTGGCGCGCCGCCCGGCTCCTGCGCGAGCGGGTGAAGCCCGATTCCGACCCCGGCCTGGTGCTGCTGGCCGCCCGCGCCGAGGCGGGGTGGGGCGGGTGGAGCAACGTGCGCTCTCTGCTGGACGGAAAGCCGTGGCTGGGCACCACCGAGCAGGCCGAGGGATGGTTCCTGCTGGGCCGCGCCCGCGAAGAGGGGGGCGACTGGGCGGGTGCGGCGGATGCGTACGGCCGCGCGCTGGCCGGCTCGAATGCCGCGCCGGTGCCGGAGTGGCGCGGGGTGGCCGACCTGCGCCACGGGCTGGTGCTGCTGCGCGCCGGCCGCGTGGACGAGGGCGTGGCCGCGCTGGAGCGGCTGCGCGCCCGCGTGCCCGCCGCGTCGGGGTGGGCGGCCGTGCTCGCGGCCGAGGCGCTGGTGGAGCGCGGCGACACCGCCCGCATCCGCAGGCTGGTGGGCGACGGGGTGCCCGAGGCGCCGCTCCGCTCGCAGCGGGCGCGCATCAACGCCCTTCGCACGGCGCGCGACCCGCGCGCCGCGCACGCGGTGGCGCTCGCATTCCGCCAGCGTGCCGCCGACCCGGCCGAGCGCGCGGAGCTGGGCACCCTGGCCGCGCAGGCGTCGCTGGCGCTGGGCGACACCGCGGCCGCACGGGCCGAGCTGCGCGCGGCCCTGGCCGACGCGCCCTCGTCCGGGGCGGCGGTGGAGGCGGCGCGCGTGCTGCTTGCGCTTCCCCGGCTGACTGCAGACGACCATCTCTCCGCGGCGATCGTCTACGACCGCAACGGCAACGGCGCCCGCGCGGCGGACGGGTACCGCGCCTGGCTCGGCGCCGGCGGCGGCACGCCCGAGCAGCGGCTGGACGTGCGGATGCGGATGGGGCGGGCGCTGTTCGCGGCCGGCCGCTTCCGCGAGACCATCGACGCGCTCTCCGCCATCGGCCCCGCGCCGCCCGCCGTCGCGGCGGAGGCTAGCTACGTCGCGGGGCGGGCGCGCTACCGGGTGGGTGGGCGCGCCGCGGCCATCCAGTCGCTCCTGGCCACGGCGCAGCGCTTCCCCGGCCAGCCGGCCTCGGCCGACGCGCTGTACCTGGCGGCAGACCTGACGGACGACGCCGGCAACCGGGCCGGAGCGCTGGCGCTGTACCGGCGCGTGGCGGCGGAATACACGGCCAGCCCGCGCGCCGGGCAGGCGCTGATGCGGCTGGGCGGATCCGCGCTGGCGGCGGGGGACTGGAGCGGCGCGGCGAGCTGGTACGACCAGTACCGCACCCGCTACCCGGCCGGCGACCTGTGGCTGCAGGCCACCTACTGGGCCGGCCGCGCAGCGGCGGCCCGGGGCGACGCCGCCGGCGCCCGCCAGCGCTGGCGCGAGGTGCGGCAGAAGGAGCCGCTGTCGTACTACTCCGTCCGTGCCGCCGAGCGGCTGGGCGAGCGCTACTGGCCGATCCCGCTGGCCCCCGCCCCCGCCGACGCGCCGGCCACGGTGGAGCGGCTGCGCGGGTGGATGGAGACGCTGGACCTGCTGCGGCAGGCGGGCCTGTGGCGCGAGGCGGAGGACGACGTGGCGCGGCGGGTGAAGGAGGCGGGTACCGACCGCGCGCTGCTGTACCCGCTGGCCGAGGCGCTGGAGGCGCGCGGCTTCGCGCCGCAGGGGATCCGCATCGGGCTGGAGGTCCGCAAGGCGGGCGCGGCGTACGACCAGCGGCTGGCGCGCATCCTCTACCCCTTCCCCTTCCGCGGGATGGTGGCGGCCGAGGCACAGGAGCGCGGGCTCGACCCGTTCCTGGTGGCGGCGCTGATCCGCCAGGAGTCGTCGTTCAAGCCGCGGGCGCGCTCGCGCGTGGGCGCGCTGGGGCTGATGCAGGTGATGCCGTCCACCGGGTCGGGCCTCGCGTCGGGGGCCGGGATCAGCGGCTACAACGCCGACATGCTGCTGAACCCCGAGATCAACGTGCACCTGGGCACGCGCTTCCTGGCCGCGCAGATGCGGCGCTACGACCAGAATCTGCCGCTGGTGTTCATCGCCTACAACGCCGGCCCCGCGCGGGCGAACCGCTGGCGCAGCTTCCCCGAGTTCCGCGACCGCGAGCTCTTCACCGAGCGCATCCCCTTCGACGAGACGCGCGACTACGTGAAGATCCTCACCCGCAACATGGTGATCTATCGCGGGCTGTACGGCGGGTGACGCCATCGCGTGCATGGATGAAGAAAGCCCGGGCGGCGGCTGCCGTCCGGGCTTTCTTCATCTCGCTCCTGGGTACCGTCAGCCGTCGCGCCCGTCCAGCCGTCCCGCCGCGGTGGCCTCATCGAGAGCACGGTGAAGCGACTCCGCATCCACCTCAGCCGATTCCGTGTGCGGAATAACTTGCCGCATCTGCTGCGCACGCATCATCCCCCGCAATTCGGCGAAACCGCCGAAGAACGGCTGGAGTTCCGGACGCAACGGCCGGTACTCGGAGGGATGGATCAGCTTACCGGGCATGAAACGGCTCCTTCCTGGATGCGCTGATCCTACACGGCAGCAGGCCACCCGCGTTTCTCCTGAATGTACGTCACATCGGAGATCAGAACAATCCGGACAGAATGCGCCGCAGATGTGCAGAATGGACTACGCGCGTCCCAAACCGCACGAACATCGATCCAGAACAAAGAAGCGGGGCCGGCGCGATGATGCGCGCCGGCCCCGTTCTCGTCCCCTCGTCCTCCCCGCCATCAGAACCCGCTGGCTCCCACCACCTCGGGTGCGCGGGAAAGGAGGTCGGCCAGCATGGTGCGCTCCTGCCGCCAGGCGAGGTCGTAGCCCACGTCGCCGGTGGCGGTCTGGGTGGGCTGCACCAGCATGGGGTCCACCGGCACGCCCTTGCGGCGCACCTCGTAGTGCAGGTGCGGACCCGTCGCCAAGCCTGTGGCGCCCACGTAGCCAATCAGGTCGCCCTGGCGCACCGGCGTGCCCACCCGCAGCCCCGGCGCGATGGCCGAGAGGTGGCCGTAGCGCGTGGCGTAGCCGTTGGGGTGGCTGATCTCCACCAGGTTGCCGTAGCCCCCCTTGGGCGACGCCCAGCTCACGCTGCCGTCGCCGGCGGCGCGCACCGGGGTGCCGTGCGCCGCGCCCAGGTCCACGCCCAGGTGCGGGAGCACGCGGTGCAGGATGGGGTGGAAGCGGTTGCTGTTGAACGGCGAGGTGACGCGCATGCTGGCCAGCGGCCCCGTCCAGGGCACCGGGTCGAGCGTGCGGCCCCAGTCGTCGTAGTACCCCGGCCGCTCGCCGTGGTCGTACATGAACACGGTGTAGAGGCTGCCGCCCACCGCCGCCTCGGCCGCCAGCACCTGGATGGCGCGCGTGGTGCCGTCGCGCCGCCGGGTGCGCTCGTACGCCAGCCGCAGGCGGCCGCCGTTCGGCATCCCCTGCTGGTTCAGCAGCGGCAGGAAGATCTTGTCCAGGTGACGCCCGATCATCTCGCGCTCGGCGGCGGAGAGGTCGCCCGCCACCGTCTGCAGCACGTCGCCGAACATCCCCTTGGCGAACCCGCCGATGAACTGCGTGTCCACCACGATCGCCGGGGCGGCGCGCATCACCGGGAGCACCACCGGCTGCGGCGCGGCGCTGGTCGAGTCCGCGCGCGCCCATCCAGACGCCATCCCCAGGGCGAGGAAGGCGACCAGCAGCGCGCCGCCCAGCGGCGCGATCACGGAGACGATGTCGAAGCGGCGACGGGGCATGGTCTACCCGGGACTGCTACGTCCGGGCGCTCGGGTCCACGATGGAGGTGGGGGGGATTGCAGAAGATACAGAGGTTTGCCCCCGCGCGGAAGTGTTACGTGCATTCCGTCGCCGCGCCGCGGGGCCCTCACCCTGCCGCTGCGCGGCTGTCCCTCTCCCAGAACAGCCTGGGTGAGGGACCCGTGCTCGCTTCGCTCGCGGCGGCTTCGACCGCGATCGATGCCGATGCCCGCGCGCGGATACCCCGCCGTCTGAGCCGACGCCGGAAGTCCGCGCAGGCGGACTTCGCGTGGTCGTTGCCGCGGCTTCAGCCGCCCCGGGGCCAGGAGATTGTTCAGTCTCTGGCCGAACGCCCGACGGGCTCCCTGCCCGATCGGGTAGCGGGCCTGCCTGACAAGAAGGAGCACCGCACCGGCCGGCTATGGATGAGCGGGATTCATGGCAACATCGTTGCGTTACGTGCAGTTGAAGCGTGGCGCGGGCATGCTCGTCCCGCTGCTCCACGCGGCGCACCGCTGCGGGTTCCAGGCGGTGGACGGCGCAAAACGAAACCAGGACAGAAAGCCGAATGATCTCCGCGAGCGCGACGGACGTGGAAGGCGTGACCTTCCTTTGCGAAGACATGGAGGCGTGCGAGCGGGTGCTGACGCCCGAGGCGGTCGAGTTCGTGGCCGCCCTGCACCGGCGCTTCAACCCGCGCCGCGTGGAGCTGCTGGAGCGCCGCGCCGAGCGGCAGGCGCTGATCGACTCGGGCGCGCTCCCCGACTTCTGGCACGCCACCGAAGAGGTGCGCAAGGGCGACTGGAAGGTGGCGCCCTGCCCGGCAGACCTGCAGGACCGGCGGGTGGAGATCACCGGGCCCGTGGACGCCAAGATGGTGATCAACGCGCTCAACTCGGGCGCCAGCTGCTTCATGGCCGACTTCGAAGACGCGCTGTCGCCCACCTGGCGCAACGTGATCGAGGGGCAGGACAACCTGCAGAAGGCCGTCCGCCGCACCCTCTCGTTCACCAGCCCCGAGGGGAAGAGCTACGCGCTGGGCGAGAAGCTGGCCGTCCTGATCGTGCGGCCCCGCGGGTGGCACCTGGTGGAGCGGCACGTGACGGTGGACGGCGAGCCGGTCTCCGCATCGATCTTCGACTTCGGGCTCTACTTCTTCCACAACGCGCGCGAGCTGCTGGAGCGCGGGAGCGGGCCGTACTTCTACCTTCCCAAGATGGAGAGCCACCTGGAGGCGCTCCTGTGGAACGAGGTGTTCGTGGCCGCGCAGGAGGCGCTGGGGATCCCCGTGGGCACCATCCGCGCGACGGTGCTGATCGAGACCATCCTGGCCGCCTTCGAGATGGACGAGATCCTCCACGCGCTCAAGGACCACGCCGCCGGCCTCAACGCCGGCCGGTGGGACTACATCTTCTCCCTGATCAAGAAGTTCCGGAACCGCGACGACGCCGTGATGCCCGACCGGGTGCAGGTGACCATGGCGGTGCCGTTCATGAAGGCCTACTGCGACCTGCTGGTGCAGACCTGCCACCGCCGCGGCGCGCACGCCATGGGCGGGATGGCCGCCTTCATCCCCAGCCGCCGCGACGCCGAGGTCAACCGCACCGCGCTGGCGAAGGTGACCGAAGACAAGGAGCGCGAGACGCGGCAGGGGTTCGACGGCACCTGGGTGGCGCACCCCGACCTGGTCCCGGTGGCGAAGGGGGTGTTCGACCGGCACCTGGGCGACAGGCCCAACCAGAAGGACGTGCTGCGCGAAGAGGTGCGGGTGGAGGCGCGCGAGCTGATCACCTGCGGGATCGCCGGGGGCCAGGTGACCGAGGGCGGCATCCGCCTGAACGTGAGCGTGGCGCTGCAGTACATCGAGGCGTGGCTGCGGGGGAACGGCGCGGTGGCCATCAACAACCTGATGGAAGACGCCGCCACCGCCGAGATCAGCCGCGCGCAGCTGTGGCAGTGGATCCGCCACCGCACGCCGGTGGCCGGCGGCGGGGTGATGACGCCGGACCTCTACTGCCGGCTGCGCGACGAGGAAGTCGAGAAGCTCCGGGCCGGCCGCGGCGGCGACACCGCCGACCTGGACCGCGCCGTCAAGCTCCTCGACGAGCTGGTGACGGGCGACGAGTTCGCGGAGTTCCTGACCATCCCGGCCTACCAGCTCCTGGGCTGAAGGACACGGGCATTCATCGACTGAAGGACGAACACACGGGGGAGCCGATGAGCCGGGAGAGCTTCGAACAGCAGGTGCGGGAGCTGGAGATCCAGTGGCTGACCGACAGCCGCTGGGAGGGGATCACGCGCGAGTACGCGGCGGCCGACGTGGTGCGGCTGCGCGGCTCGGTGCGGGTGGAGCAGACGCTGGCCCGGCGCGGCGCCGAGCTGCTGTGGCGGCGGCTGCACCAGGACGCGCCGGTGCGCACCTTCGGCGCGCTGACCGGCGCGCAGGCGGTGCAGATGGTGAAGGCCGGCCTCGAGGCGATCTACCTTTCCGGCTGGCAGGTGGCGGGCGACAACAACCTGTCGGGGCAGACCTACCCCGACCAGAGCCTGTACCCCTCCAACTCCGTCCCCGCGGTCGTCAGGCGCCTGAACAACGCGCTGATGCGCGCCGACCAGGTGGAGTGGTGCGAGGGCGACGGCGAGGAGAAGCGCGACTGGCTGGTGCCGATCGTGGCCGACGCCGAGGCGGGCTTCGGCGGGCCGCTGCACGGCTACGAGCTGACCCGGGCGATGATCGAGGCGGGCGCCGCGGGGGTGCACTTCGAAGACCAGCTGGCCAGCGAGAAGAAGTGCGGCCACCTGGGCGGCAAGGTGCTGGTGCCCACCGCGCAGTTCGTGCGCACGCTGGTGGCCGCGCGCCTGGCGGCCGACGTGCTCGACGTGCCGACGGTCCTCGTCGCGCGGACCGACGCCGACAGCGCCGCGCTGCTCACCAGCGACGTGGACGAGCGCGACCGCGCCTTCTGCACCGGCGAGCGCACCGCCGAGGGGTACTTCCGCGTGCGCAGCGGGCTCGACGCGGCGATCGCGCGCGGGCTGGCCTACGCCCCCCACGCCGACCTGGTGTGGTGCGAGACCAGCACCCCCGACCTCGACGAGGCGCGCCGCTTCGCCGACGCGATCCACGCGCAGTTCCCGGGGAAGATGCTGGCGTACAACTGCTCGCCCTCCTTCAACTGGAAGAAGAACCTCGACGCGCACACCATCGCGAAGTTCCAGACGGAGCTGAACGCGATGGGGTACAAGTTCCAGTTCGTGACGCTGGCCGGCTGGCACCTGATCAACCTGCACACCTTCGAGCTGGCGAAGGCGTACGCCGAGGAAGGGATGACCGCCTACGTGGCGCTGCAGGAGCAGGAGTTCGCGCGCGAGGCCGACGGCTACACCGCCACCCGCCACCAGCGCGAGGTGGGCGCCGGCTACTTCGACCGCGTGCTGATGACCGTGACCGGCGGCGAGGCCAGCACCGCCGCGCTCACCGGGAGCACCGAGCAGGCGCAGTTCGCGGCCTGACGCCCGTCGCGGGGCCGGGCACGGGGTCCGCCGGGATGCTTCCGGCGGGCCCCGCCGTCGTTGCGCCCCGGCGGCGTCCATCGTGCGGTGGCGGAAGTTGGCTGTGCGCCGGCCGCGGCCGGAGGTCCGCACCGCCGCCCGGCCGGGGCCGTCCCCCCGCCGGTGGACGACGGGTGACCGCGCGCCGCCGCCGGCCGTCCTGAATCGGCGAGATCGGTGCGCGATCGCAAGGTGACGGATTGACGCTGCCGGTACCGGACATTAACGTCACCGCCGATTGAAAAACGTCCAATTCCTCGCTGCCATGCCCGCCTCGCCACACCGCTTTCCCCCACCAGGAGCCTAGGTGTCGACCGTCCCTCCGTATCTGGGAGAATTCGGGAAAAACGACGCGCGCTGGCTCCATGAGCACGGCGTGCAGATGCGCGTGCTCCGCGGCGACGTGGTGATCACCGAAGGGGTGGCGCCCCAGCACATCTACGAGGTGCTGGAGGGCGAGTTCCGGGTGTCGAGCCAGTCGATGAACGACCCCGACGTGATGCGGGTGCGGAGCGGGGAGCTGCTGGGCGAGATGTCGTACATCAACCGCGTTCCCCCCGGCGCCACGGTGATCGCCGAGGCCGAGGGCGTGCTGCTGGCCGTCCGCCGCGCCGACGTGGACGCGAAGATCCAGGAAGACCCCGGGTTCGGGAGCCGCTTCCGCAAGGTGCTGATGGACTTCGCGGTGAACCGGATGTGGCAGTACAACCGCCGCGACCTGGACCCGCCTCCGCCGCAGCCCGAGCCGGACCCGTACGCCGACCTGCGCGTGCACGAGCTGATCGAGAAGCTCCTGCGGGGCGAGTTCCCGGACGACACCCCGCCGCCCGACCGGAAAGACAGGAAAAAAAGACCGCCGGGGTGAGGGTGCGCACCCGACGGTCTATCCCTTCATCCCGCCGGAGCGGGTCATTCCGAATCCGCAAGCATCGTTGACGTAACCGGCCCCGCTGGGGTGTCACACAGAGGCACAGAGAACACCGAGAACTGCGGCAGTTTCTCTGTGTTCTCTGTGTCTCTGTGTGAGACTTCAGCAGTATCTCTTGCAGCAACGAATCAAGCGGATTGGGTATCAGGCGGCCTTCCTGGGCGCGCGCCGCTTTGGCTTCGGCTTCGGCGCCTCCTCGGCCGGAGCTTCGGGCGGCGGGTCGGGCTCGCGCGGCTCGGCGTAGCCTTCCAGCACCTCTGCGTATTCGTTGAAGAGCCCGGGGGGCGCGGCCGGCGTGCCGCCCTCCACCATCGACTGCAGCATCAGCGCGTTGGCGACCGCCTTGCCGCGGAAGTGGTTGTTGGTGACCACGAACACGTCTTCGGTGGCGGGCTCCCGGGCCAGCTCCTTGGTCCGTTCGGCCCAGGGCTCCAGCTCGCCGGCGGTGTAGAGGTAGTCGTAGCGGGCGTCGCGGCCGGCGTTCTCGCGGAACCAGTCCTTGAAGTTGCGGCCGTGCACGCGCACGTACCCCACGTGGCTGGTGGCGACCGCGCTGGGCTTGATGGAGTTCTTGAACAGCGGCTGGTCGATGTTCACGAACCCGATCCCCCGCTCGCCCAGCGTGTCGAAGAACTCCGGCACGTTCCACGACGAGTGGCGCACCTCCAGCACCAGCGGGTAGTCGCCGAAGGTGGTGATCACGTCGCTCAGCCACTCGCGGTTCTCGTTCGTCCTCCGGAACGACCAGGGGAACTGCAGCAGCACCGCGCCCAGCTTCCCGCTCGCCATCAGCGGGTCGAAGCCGGCGCGCACCTCGGCCACCTCGTCCTTGCTCCACGCCGTCTTCCGCTGGTGGGTGAAGCGCTGGTGGAGCTTGGCGGTGAAGCGGAAGTCCGGGTTGTGCTCCACGCGGCGGACCCAGCTCTCGATGGTGGTGGGGCGCGCGGGTCCGTAGAAGGTGGAGTTGATCTCCACCGTGTCGAAGTAGTTCGCGAGGTATGCGAGCGGGTCGAACCCCTTCGGCTTCGGCGCGGGGTAGACGATCCCCTCCCAATCCTTGTACTGGAACCCCGCCGGCCCGTAACGGATCATCGCGTCTCCCCCCTTTCGGGCCAGCGGAGGCGCAAGGTATGGGCCTGACGTGGTACGGGGGTACGAGGGTACGTGGTGTGGCGTGTCCGGCGCTGCGGGCCCTCTCCCTGGCGCTGCGCGCCTGTCCCTCCCCCAAAACAACCTGGGGGAGGGACCTGGGCTCGCTTCGCTCGCGGCTGCTTCGGGTGCGCGGAGGACGGATCACACCTCGCCCGACCTCCGTACCTCCGTACCTCTATTCCGCCCCGGCCGCGCGGCGGATCGCCACCGTGCGCTCCAGCTCGTCGCGCGCCTGCAGCACCTTGCGGCGCACGTCGGGGGGGAGGTCGGGGCTCTCGGCGAGGAGCCGGTCCACCACCGCCAGCGCTTCGGGTGACGTCTGGCCGCGGACGAAGGCGTTGATCCAGCTGGGGAGGAAGAAGATGCGGCGGTTGTCGCGGATCCACTCCAGCCGCTCCAGCGACGGGCGCAGGAAGGGCAGCGTGAGCCGCGTCTGGTCCACGTCGTTGAAGGCACCCAGGCTGGCCGTCACCCACTCCTCGTTCAGCGTAGGGTCGTCGAGGTAGCGGCGGAAGTACGCGGCCTTCGCCGCCGTGTCGGGGACGGCCACGGCGGCCACGAAGGCGCGGCGGCCGGCCTCGGGGGTGCTGTCGCGGCGCACCTCGGCCTGGAACAGCGCCTGCGCGTCGGCCTCGCCCAGCGCCAGCAGGCGCTGCACGATGCTCCAGCGCGTGGGCTGCTTGACCGCGGCCCCGTCGAACTGGCGCGCGCCGGACAGGTACTCGCGCAGCAGCGCGCGCGACTCGGGGGTGCGCGCGGTGGCCACCAGCGCGTCGAGGCTTTCCTTGCGCAGCCCGTAGCCGAGCTGCGCGTCGTGCGCGCGCGCCGCCAGCATCCGCTCCCACGCGGGGAACAGCCGCGCCGCGTCGGCGGAGCTCGCGTAACGGGTGAGCGCGGTGGCGCCGCGGTCCAGGATCAGCGACGAGATCTGCTCGTCGCGCTCGCGCGGGAGCTCGCGCAGGGCGATCTCGGCGAAGCGCGCGGGAGGGAGGCGGGTGTCGCGAACCAGGTCCCACAGCGCGCCCCAGAGCATGGCCCGCAGCAGGCCGTCGCGAACCTCGCCCACGTGCTCGGCGATCCAGGCGGCGCTGCGCTCGTCGGGGAAGAAGAGCCCGTAGCCGTAGTCGCCGTCGTTGGGCCACACGTAGTCGGGCACCGGCAGCCCGGCGGCGCCTTCCACGCGCGCCGTGTCGCCGTCGAACGAGGCGGCCAGGATCACGTCCGGCCGGTCGCGGTAGCCCAGCCGCACGTTCACCTTCATCGGCCACCACCCGCCGGGGTCGCCCGCGTATTCGCGCACCGGGCGCTGGGTGAGGACGAGCGAGCGGATGGCGCCGCCGCCGGTCTCTAGGCGCGTGTCCACGCGCGGCATCCCCGCGCGCAGGATGTACTGCTCGCCGAAACGCTGCAGCGGCACTCCCGACGCCTGCTGGATGGAGCCCAGCAGGTCCTGCCAGGTGGCGTTGGCGAAGGCGTGGCGGGTCAGGAACAGGTTCAGCCCCGCGCGGAAGGCCGTGTCGCCGGCGAGGAAGGCGAGCTGCTTGATGATGGAGGGGGCCTTGTTGTAGACGATCGGCCCGTAGTTGCTCTTGGCCAGGTCGAGGTTGGCCAGCTCCTGCCACACCGGGGTGGTGCCGCTGGTCACGTCCACGCCGTAGGCCAGCGGCTTGTTGCGCAGGTAGAAGGTCTTCCACGCCTCGCTCCCCGGGCGCAGCTCCTCCTGCATCCGCGCGGCCATGTAGGTGGCGAACCCCTCCTTCAGCCACAGGTCGTCGAACCAGCGCATGGTGACCAGGTCGCCGAACCACTGGTGCGCCACCTCGTGGAACGTGGTCGCGTCGCGCCCCAGCTTCTGCGTGAGCGTGGGCGGCTCGCGGAAGATGAAGGTGTTCTCGTTGTAGAAGATCTCGCCCACGTGCTCCATCCCGCCGAACGGGAAGGCGGGCGCCAGCAGCATGTCGAGCTTGCTGAACGGGAAGGGGACGCCGAACCACCCATCCAGCCAGCGCGCCGCGTCGCGGTTGGCGCGCATCAGCGTGTCGGCGTCAACCTCGGCGCGGCGGGTGGCGCGGGCGTACAGGGTGATGGGGCGCCCGCCCGGCGGCGCCGAGTGCCAGGTGGCCCACGGCCCCGCGGCGAAGGCGGCCAGGTAGGTGGAGATCGGCTCCGTCTCGGCAAAGCTCCAGGTGACCGCGGGGCCGGCGGTGTCGGCCGATTCGGCGCGCGCGTTGGCCAGCACCTTCCACGCGGGGGGCGCGCTCAGCCGCCAGCGGAAGCGCGCCTTCAGGTCGGGCTGGTCGAAGCAGGGGAAGAGGAGGTTCGCGTCGGATGGAACCAGCAGCGTGTAGAGGTATGTGGACCCGTCGCTGCGGTCGTCGAAGCGGATGATGGCCGCGCCGGCCGGGGCGATGCGCGTGGTGAAGCGCGCCTCCACCACGTTCTCGCCGACCCGCAGGTGGTGCGCGGGGATGCGCACGTGGCCGTTCTTCCACTCGAAGTCGCGCACCGGATCGCCGTTGGCGCGCAGCTCGGCCAGCCGCTGGCCGCGGAAGTCGGCTACCAGGTCGCCGGCGCCGCGGGCGCGGGTGAAGGTCATCCGCACGGTCCCCGCGGCCGAGTCGCGCTGCGTCAGGTCCAGCCACAGGTCGTAGCGCACGCCCGAAAGCGTGGCGGCGCGGTGCTGGGCCAGCTCGCGCGAGATGCCGGTCTGCATCATCGTTTCGGGGCGGGGCGCGCCGGGTGCCTGCCCGCCGCCCACCGCGCAGGCGGCGAGCGGCGCCAGCGCGGCAAGCGCCAGCGCGCGGAAGGTGTGGGTCATCGGCGTAAGGATGATTCCGTGGTGTGGCTTCACGCCCCGCCGCAGGCGCGCACCGCCGCGCGGATCCTCGCCTCCACCGTACCGCAGTCGATCCACGGCGGGAGCTGGGTGAAGGTGACGGAGAGCCTGCCGCTGGGCTCGTCCCACTCGTACCTCGCCGTGGCGCCCTGCGCGGTCACGGTGCCGGAAGGATCCGCCGGCACCGGCACGCCGATGCGGCGCGCTTCGCCTTTCAGGCACTCCCAGGCGGCCTGGGTCACGCCGTTCATGAAGATGGTCGGGCAGCCGGGCATCGATGGTTCCTGGGTGCTGGGTGCTGGTGCTGGGTGCTAGGTGCTAGGTGCTAGGTGCTTAGGTGCTGAGAGCTCGATCCTGAGTCCTGGGATCGATCCCGATCTCCGCGGAACCCGATGCACGCCGTGAGCCGCGGAGGCTCACAGCCGTCTGTCGACCGTTGAAGTCCGCGGAGGCGGACTGCGTGCCGTTGTAGCTGCGAGGCTGCGAGTTTACTCGCATATTCGGATACGTCCGATCCGGTCCGTCCCCCGCGCCGCCCGAAACGTCTCCCCTGTCCCCTGTCCCCTGTCCCCTGTCCCCTACCCGTTGATCCCAGGCCGGTCCACCAGCGCCATCATCGTCGCCTGCATCGTGGCGATCAGGCGCTCGCCGCCGTCTTTGAGCGCGAACACGTCGGCGTTCGCGACGGTCAGGGTGCGGCCGGCCTTCTTCACGCGGCCGCGGGCGACGAAGGCATCGCCGGCCGCCGGGGCCATCAGGTTCAGCTTGAACTCCACCGACATCACCTCGGCGCCGGGCGGCATCAGCGTGTAGGCCGCGTAGCCGCACGCGCTGTCTGCCAGCGCCGCCACGATGCCGGCGTGCAGAAAGCCGTGCTGCTGCGACAGCTCGGGGCGGTGCGCCATCCGCAGGTCCACCTCGCCGGGCGCCACGTGCGCAAGCTCCGCCCCCATCGTCGCCATCGCCGTCTGCCGGGCGAAGCTGTCGCGGACGCGCGCCTCGAAGTCGTCGGCGGGCGTCATGCGGCGGGCGGGGACGGGGATGGTCGAAGGCATGCGTGGCGGCGGTCGGGCATGGGCGCGGCGGCTGGAGTGGAGGGTGGACGGGGTCGCGAATCTTGCGCGCCGCCGCGGGCACGCGCAACCTGCTGGGGAGGCGGGAGATCAAGCCGTGCCCGCCCGTTCCACCGCACCGGAGCGCCCCGATGTACGCCACCATCCGACGCTACCGCACCCCCGAGCCCGAAGAGATCCGCCGCCGCGTGGAGGTGGGGTTCCTCCCCATCCTCCGCAAGCAGCCCGGGTTCGTGAGCTACGACCTGCTGCACGCCGGCAACGGCGTGATGGTCTCCGTCACGGTCTTCGAGACGCAGCAGGGCGCCGAAGACTCCAACCGCATGGCCGCCGAGTGGATCGCCGAGAACGTGGCGCCGCTGGTGCACGGCCGTCCCGACATCACGAAGGGCGAGGTGGTGGTGCATGGGTGCCCCTGAAACCGCGTTCAAGGACCACTTCTCGGGCCACGCCGACGCGTACGCCCGCTTCCGCCCCACCTATCCCCCCGAGCTGTTCGACTGGCTGGCAAAGGTCTCGCCCGGCCGCGAGCGCGCGTGGGACTGCGCCACGGGGAACGGACAGGCGGCCGTGGAGCTGGCCCGCCACTTCGCCGAGGTGATCGCCACCGACGCCAGCGAAACGCAGATCCGCAGCGCCTTTCCGCACCCGCGCGTCCGCTACCGGGTGGCGCCCGCCGAGGCGCCGGGGATCGACCCCGGCTCGGTGGACCTGATCACCGTGGCGCAGGCGCTCCACTGGTTCGACATCCCCGCCTTCTACCGCCAGGCCGATCGCGTGCTGAAGCCCGGCGGGGTCCTGGCGGTGTGGGCGTACGGCATCTTCCAGTCGGTTCCCGAGGCCGACAGGGTCGTCGACCACCTCTACCGCAACGTCGTGGGCCCGTACTGGCCGCCCGACCGCGGGATGATCGAGCGCGGCTACGTGGAGGTGGAGCTCCCCTTCGCGCCCGTCGACCCGCCGCCGTTCGAGATGCGGCTGGAGTGGAGCGCCCACGACGTGATCGGCTACCTGGGCACCTGGAGCGCCACCCGGGGCTTCGTGGCCGAGCACGGCTACGACCCCGTCGACCACGTGCGCGACGACCTGGGCCGCGCCTGGGGCCCCGGCACCCGCACGGCGCGCTGGCTGCTGATCCTGAAGGTGGCGCGGAAGCCGGCGGCGAGGTGACGAGGCCGCCACCTCCCCCAACGCAAACGGGCGCCCCGCGAGGGGCGCCCGTCGTTGTTCCACCCGGCCGCGATCAGTTCGCGGCTTCGCGGATGCGGTGCGAGAAGTCGGGGCTGTCTGCCCAGCGCATCGCGCGCGCGTTGATGTGGAAGCGCTCGCGCGCCTTCTCGAAGGGCAGGTCGGTGTCGATCATCCCCAGGTCGTAGGCCAGCCGGTCGCTGTAGCCGGGGAGCAGCACCTTCACGCTGAACGGCACCCGCTTGGGCGAGATGGTGTTCACGTGGCCCACGATGCTGGTGGTGCAGGTGTTGGTGAGCGTGTTGTAGAACTCGGGCCTGGCCGCCAGCTGGTTGGCGCGCGTGAGCATGTCCACCAGCAGCGCCCGCACCTTCGCCCGGTCTGCCCGGCCGGGGTAGAGGTAGACGGGGTCGCGGCGGTAGTTGGTGCGCAGCCGCACCACGTCGCGCTCGTCCGCGACGACGTAGGTCATCTCGAACTGGCGCATCAGCCCCTTGAGCGGCGAGAAGCTCTCGCCCTTCTCCTTGCGGATCTCGGCCGACACGGCCAGGAAGCGGCCATCCTCGAACTCGAACGACACCAGCGTGTGCGCCGGCCCGCGCCAGTCGCGGCTGAACGGCTCCACCAGGAACCAGGCGCGCTCCACCTGCCGCAGGTCGTACGCGCGGTCTTCCCAGCGCACGGTGTAATCCGACGTCGTGCGGTACTCGGCGTTGCGCACGTTGCGCACGTACACGCTGTCGCCGCGGAACCGGGCGGTGGGCACGCGCGCGTTGTCGGGCGTCCAGTCGCGGTGGTTCGACGGGGTGCGCGTTCCCCACCAGATGGCGGCGGGGAGCAGGAGCGTGGCGGCGACGGCGCGCTTCCTCATCCGCCCCTCACCACCCGCGGGGGATGGCGCGCAGGCGCGGGTCGCCGGCCTCCAGCAGGCGGCGCGCGTCGTCGTTCATCAGCACCCACAGGCCGTAGCCGCCCAGCAGCGTGCCCAGCGGAACGTTGGGCACGTGCAGGATGCTGAGCACGATGCCGAGGACGCGCGACCAGCGCCGGCAGGTCAGCAGCCCCCACCCGCAGATCAGCGACGGCAGGCCCAGCACGCCGATGAAGATGGCGAACGCGGCGCCGATGCCGCCCAGGATCATCGCGTCCTGTCCGCGCTCGGCGAACAGCCCCGCCACCCCGAACAGGCTGCCGAAGAAGAAGCCCAGCATCAGCATCACCACGCCGCCGGCCACGTGCAGCCAGCCCAGCACCTTGATGTGGTCGCGCATCACATTGCTTTCGCGTGAACGATCTACCAGCTCCCGCTGGCGCCGCCGCCGGACGAGTGCCCCCCGCCGGACGAGGAAGAGGACGAGGACGACGAGTACGACGACGAGCTGCCGCTCGACCACGCCGAGCTCGACGAGGCCGGCTGCGGCCGCGTCTTCTGCGGCAGGTACACCACGTTGCGGTCGTGGAAGCCGCA
>DASWMA010000331.1:0-6720 GCA_036399995.1 Longimicrobium sp.
TAGTCGGCGTACTGCACCGGGAGCGGAGGAAGCGGCGACTCCAGCCCCTCGCGGTACGCGGCGTAGAGCGCGGCCAGCTCGCGGAAGAAGATCTGCAGGCTCCATCCGTCGCTCACCACGTGGTGCATGGTGAGCAGGAGCAGGTGGTCTTCCGCGCCCAGCCGCAGCAGCGTGGCGCGGAAGAGCGGGCCCGCGGCCAGGTCGAAGGGCCGTGCCGCCTCTTCCGAGACCCGGCGCCCCACCTCTACCTCCCGTTCCGGCCCGTCCGCCGCCGCCACGTGCTCCACGGGGAGGGTGAAGCCGGCGAACGGGGCGATCACCTGCACCGGCGATCCGTCCTCTTCCGCGAACGTCGTCCGCAGCGCCTCGTGGCGCCGCACGATCTCGCGCAGCGCGCACTCCAGCGCCCCCGCGTCCATCGCTCCCTCCAGCCGCAGGGGGACGGAGGTGTTGTAGAAGGCGCTCTCCGGCTCCAGCCGGCTCAGGAACCACAGCCGCTCCTGCGCGAAGGAGAGCGGCAGCGGGGCACCGCGGTCCACCGGCACCACGGGTGGGAGCACCGGCCCATCCGCGCGCCGCAGCGCCTCCACCGCCCGCGCGAGCCGCTCCACCGTGGGGCCGGCGAACAGGGCCCGCAGCGGCAGCTCCACGCCGAACACCTCCCGGACCCGCGAAACCACACGCGTGGCCAGGAGCGAGTGCCCGCCCAGCTCGAAGAAGTCGTCGTGCACGCCCACCCGCTGCAGGCGGAGGATGTCTGCCCAGATCTCCGCCAGCGTCTCCTCGACGGGCGTCCGCGGCGCCACGTGGAGCTCCGCGGCCGCGTCGTACTCGGGGGCGGGGAGCGCGGCGCGGTCCACCTTCCCCGTGGAGCCGGTGGGAAGGCTCTCCATCAGCACCACGGCCGAGGGCACCATGTACTCGGGAAGGGTCTCGCGGAGCGCCTGCCGCAGCCCGTCGGCCGTGGCGGCGCCGGGCTCGCGCGGCACCACGTAGGCCACCAGGCGGCGGTCGCCCGGCACGTCTTCGCGCGCCACCACGACCGCGCTGCTCACCGCGGCGTGGGCCGAGAGCAGGCTCTCGATCTCCCCCGTCTCGATCCGGTAGCCGCGGACCTTGACCTGGAAGTCGGTGCGGCCGAGGAATTCGAGGTTTCCGTCGGCCAGGAAGCGCGCGCGGTCGCCGGTGCGGTAGAGGCGCGCGCCGGGAGCGGGCGAGAACGGGTCGGGGACGAACTTCTCGGCGGTGAGCGCGGGGCGCCCCAGGTAGCCGCGCGCCACCCCCACGCCGCCGATGTACAGCTCGCCGGGGATGGCGGGCGGCAGCGGGTGCATGGCCGCGTCCAGCACGTACATGGTGAGGTTCCGGATCGGCCGGCCGATGGGGACGCGGCCCCCGGTGTGCTTTCCGGGCGGAAGGGCGTAGAGCGAGCACCCCACCACGGTCTCGGTGGGCCCGTACTCGTTCAGCAGCCGCACCCCCGGCGCGCCCTCCTGCCAGGGGAGCGTCGGCTCGGCGAAGAGGTTGTCGGCGCCGACGACCAGGGTGGCCGTGCTGGCCGCCGCCTCCTCGGGCGTGAGCACCTGGTTGAGGAGCGACAGGTGGGTCGGAGTGAGCTTGATCATCCCGAACCCCGGCGCGGCGCGGATCGCCTCGGCCAGCGGCTCCACGCCGGGCCCTTCGGGGACCAGCACCACCCGCTCCCCCGCGAAGAGGGGGATGAAGTTGGCCAGGGTGAGGTCCACCGCCATCGACGAGAAGACCGGCGCGCCCCGCCCGTCGCCGGGGCGGTACGCCTCGCGCCCCCAGGCGAAGTAGTTGGCGGGGCCGTAGTGGTGCATCGCCACCCCCTTGGGCCGCCCGGTGGAGCCCGAGGTGTAGTAGACGTACGCCAGGTTCTCGGGGCGCACGCCGCTCTCCCGGGGGCCGTCCGGCTCGCGCGCCAGCGCGCCGGCCAGCGTGTCGAGCGCGAGCGTCTCCGGCCGCTCGGCCGGAAGGCGGTCGTGCAGCCACGACTGGGTGAGGACGAGGCGCGCGCCGCTGTCGCGGAGCATGTACGCCAGGCGCTCGGCCGGGTGCGCGGGCTCCAGCGGAACGTAAGCCGCGCCCGCCTTGAGGATCCCGAAAAAGGCGGCGATCAGGTCGAAGCCGCGCTCCATGCAGAGCGCCACCCGGTCTTCCGGCCCCACGCCGCGGCGGCCCAGGTGGTGCGCCAGCCGGTTGGCGCGCTCGTCCAGCTCGCGGTAGGTGAGCGACCGGCTGCCCGAGACGACGGCCTCCGCCTCCGGCGTCCGGCGGGCCTGCTCCTCGAAGAGCTCGTGGATGCAGACGTGCGGGTACGGGTGCGCGGTCCGGTTCCACTCCTCCAGCACCAGGCGGCGCTCCACGGCCCCGGCCAGGGCCAGCTCCGAGATCGGCCGCTCCGGGCCGGCCGCCACCTCCTCCAGGAGCCGCTCGAACGAGGCGAGCCAGCGCGCGGCCGTGTCGTGGTCGAAGAGCGCGGTGGCGTAGACCAGCCGCAGCCGGAGCCCCTCCGCCGTCTCGGCCAGGTCGAAGGTGAGGTCCACCTTGGCCCCGCCGGCGAAGTTGGCGTCGACGTCCGCCCGCAGGCCGCCCACGGTACCGTGGGCGTCGTGGCGGTCCAGGTGCATCAGCACGGAAAAGACGGGGGGGCGGCTGGGATCGCGCCTGCGCAGCAGCGTCTCCACCAGCCGGGGAAAGGAGAAGTCCTGGTGCTCGACGGCCCCCAGCACGGCGCGCCGTACCCGGCGCGCGTGCTCGGCGAACGAGGCCGAGGCGTCGACCCGGGCGCGGATGGGGAGGACGTTGATGTCGAACCCCACCATGTCGGCCTCCCCCGCCCTTCCGGCCTGCCCCGCCGATGGCGTGCCGACCACCAGGTCGTCCTGCCCCGTCACCCGCTCCAGCCAGACGAACAGCGCCGAGAGGAGGGTGTTGAACAGGGTGAGCCCGTGCCGCCGTCCCGCCGCGGACAGGCGGTGCATCAGCTCCACGCTCGAGGCGCGGGTAACGCATTCGCCGCGGTAGCCGCGCAGGGCGGGGCGCGGCCGGTCGGTGGGAAGCTCCAGCACGGGGACGCCGCCCGCGAACTGCGCCTCCCAATACGCCTGCGCGGCGAAGCCGTCGCGCACGGCGGCGGTGCGCGCGCCCACCAGCGCGGCGTGGTCGGGGCGCGGCGGGAGCGCCGCGGGGCGGCCGTCGCGCGCCGCGGCGTACAGGTCGCCCAGCTCGCGCACCACCACCCCGGCCGACCATCCGTCGAGCGCGGCGTGGTGGAAGGTGAACACCAGCACGTGCTCGTCCTCCGCCACCGCCGCCAGGGCGAACCGGACCAGCGGGCCGGCCACCAGGTCGAAGGGGCGCCGCACGCTCCCGCAAACCCATTCCTCCAGGCGCGCCTCCCTGTCTTCGGGCGGAGTGCCGCGGAAATCCTCCAGCGGGACCTCCACCTCCGGCGCCGGGTGGATGAGCTGCACGTCGCCATCCACGCCGAAGGTCATGCGCAGGGTGTCGTGCCGCGCCACCAGCGCCGCTAGCGCCGCGCGCATCGCCTCCACGTCCAGAGCGCCGTGCAGGCGGATGGAGCTCGACTCCACGTAGGCGCGGTTGGCGTCGTCGTCCATCTGCGACTCCACCCAGAGCTGCCGCTGCCCTTCGGTGAGGGGGAGGACCCGCACGCCGCCGCTCCGCGTCTCGGCGGCCGGGGCGCCGGACACCGCGGGCGCGGCGAGGGCGGACCGGGGGCCCTCCTCTCGCGCCGGAGGGGACGACGCGCCGAGGATCCCCGCTCGCTCCGTCGCCGGGGAAGCGGGGGCGGGGGACGGCTGGGTCCGCGGCGGCCCCGGGTCGGGGCCCGGCTCTCCCGCGCCCCCGGCCGGACCGTCGGGGATGAAGCCGCCGCCACGCAGCGCCTCCACCGAGGCGCGCACGGCCTGGAAGAAGGTCTCCAGGTCGTCGTCGGTGTGGGCGGTGGAGAGGAAGTGCGTGCCGGTCTCGGGGATCACGTGGATCCCCTGGTGGATCAGGTGGTGGTTGAACAGGTCGGGGAACGCGACCTCGGGCCCGAAGAAGAAGCGGAAGGACGAGCTGAAGTGCACCGTGGTGACCGGGTAGCGCCCCGCCTCGAAAAAGGCGTTCAGCCGGTCGACGAGCGCGGTGGTGCGCCGGTTCAGCGCCTCGTACATCGGCGCGCCCTGGCGGCGGATCTCCTCCAGGACGGAGCGGGCCACCGCCATGGAGAGCGGGTGCTTGAAGAAGGCGCCCGCGAAGATCGTGCGCTGCGCGGCGGGATACGAGTCGTCGCCGTAGTTGAAGACGCCGCCGTCGAAGACGTCCATCACCTCGCGCCGCCCCGCCACCACCCCCATCGGCAGCCCGCCGGCCACGATCTTCCCGTAGGTCACCAGGTCGGCCCGCACGCCGAAGTGCGCCTGCGCGCCGCCGGGCGCCACGCGGAACCCCGTGATCAGCTCGTCGAAGAGGAGGAGGGTGCCGGCCTCGCGGGTGATCCTGCGCAGCTCGTGCAGGAAGGCGCGGGGGTGGATGTCGAGCCGGCGGCTCTGCACCGGCTCCACCATCACCAGCGCCAGCTCGTCCGCGTGCCGGGCCAGCACCTCCAGCGAGGCGGGGTCGTCCCACTCCAGCATGATCACGTCGCGCAGCGGGGCCGGCGAGATCCCCGGACCCACCGGGCGGATCTCACGCTTCGGCCCCGTGGTGAGCCGGCCCAGCACCATGTCGGCCCAGCCGTGATAGCTCCCCGAGAAGACGGCGATCTTGTCGCGCCCGCTGAAGGTGCGGGCGGCGCGGATGGCGCCCATCACCGCCTCCGTCCCCGAGTTGCAGAAGACGGCGCGGTCGTTCCCGCCCAGCTCGCAGACCAGCTCCGCGGCCCGCCCGGCGTCGGGCGACTGCGGGCCCACGCCGTACCCGCGCTCCACCTGCTCGCGGATGGCGCGGCTGACGAACTCGGGGGCGTGGCCGAACAGGTTGCACCCGAACGACATCCCCGTGTCCACGTACTCGTTGCCGTCCACGTCCCACACCCGCGACCCCAGCGCGCGGCTGCTGACGATGGGGTACAGGATCTCCTTCCAGGCGCGGCGGAAGCGGGCGCTCACGCGGGTGTCGGCCAGCGGCGCGTGGTAGCGTACCTGGTGCGCCTTGGACGCGCCTGTCCGCTCCACGTATCGCGCGATGAAGCCCTCCAGGTACTCGCGCTGGCGCGGCGTCATCGCGCCCCGCCCCTCGGGGTTGACCGCCTGGTAGGGGACGAAGGTCTCCGGCTGGATCCGCGCGCGCGGTGCCTGCTCCACCGCGTTGCTCCTCACCCGGCCGGCGGCGGCCGGCGACTCGGCCCGCGCCGCGTGGCCGGCATCGGGCCACGCGGCGGCGGGCGAGACGACGTTCGCCGGCGCCGCGGGCGACGCCGCGTCTCCCGCCGGCGCGGCGGCGGCCGTGACGACCGGCGTCGGCGCGAGGCCAGCGGCGACGGGGACGCTCGCGGCGGGAGGTGCGGCCGCGCCGCTCGCGGCGGCGATCTGCTGCGCCATCAGCTGGCCCATGGCCTGGAGCTGCTGCGCGAACAGGCGCTCCAGCATGCCGTCTCCCGCTCCCGCGCCCGGGTGGGGCGCGGGCGGAGGATACAGGGCGGGCGGCGCGGGAACCGTCCGCTGCGGCTCGGCGGCGGCCGCGGCGATCGTGGGCGCCGGGGCGGGAGAGGCGGACGCGTCGGGGGACGGCGCGAGGGCACACGCGGTCTCCGCCGCCGGGACGGGATCGTGCTTCCCGTTCTTTCCGTTCCGGATCTCCGCGCCGGAGGGAAGCACCCGGTCCAGGTGCGCCGCCAGCGCGCCCAGGGTGGAGATTTCCTCCAGCAGCTCGATCAGCGACACGCGCACGCCCACCCGCTTCTCGATGGCCTGGATCCCCTGGAGGAGGAGGAGCGAGTCAAGGCCGATCTGGAAGAGGTCGCCGCCCGTGTCCACGTGCTCCCGGTCCACCCCGGTGAGCTCGGCCACGATCTCGCGCAGCATCCCCAGCAGTGCCTGCTCGCGCGGGGAGGCGGCGGTCCCGGTGGCCGGCGCTGCGGGAAGTCGGTCGTCCATCGCGTCCGGTCCTTTCAGGTCGGGTCCGCGGGCGGCGCCTTCGGCCGGCCGCGTGTCGATCGGCGTGGTGCCCGCCGCCGTGTCGCTCGTGCTCCCCGTGCCGTCTCCCGCGCCGGTGGGGAGCCGGTCCACCCAGTACCGCTGCCGCTCGAACGGGTAGCCGGGGAGCGGAATGCGCCTCCGCCGCTCGCCGGCACCGAAGGCAGTCCAGTCCACCGTCACCCCCGCCGCCCACAGCCCCGCCAGCGTCTCCAGCAGGAAGCGCAGGTCCGGCACGCGGTTGTGCTGGTGCCGCAACGAGCTGAGCACCACCTGGCTCACCGGCGCGCCGCCGGCCGGGTGCTGCATGGCCCAGGCGCCCAGCGCCTGGCCGGGTCCCACCTCCAGCAGGGCGCGGCCGGGCTCGTCGCGCAGCGCGGCCACGGCGTCGGCGAAGCGCACGGTGCGGCAGAGGTGGCGCGACCAGTAGCGGGGAGAGCACGCCTCGTCGTCCGTGATCCAGGTGCCGGTCATCCCGGAGACGAAGGGGATCTCGGGGGCGCGCAGCTCGAAGCCCGACACCAGCCGCTCCAGCTCGTCGGCGACGGCGGCC
>DASWMA010000332.1:0-4386 GCA_036399995.1 Longimicrobium sp.
GGGGTGGGGATCTCGCACCGCTCGCTGGCCGGCTACCTGGCCCACGCCGTCCGCAAATACGGGCTGGGGGCTCACGACCGCATCCTCCAGTTTCACTCCGCCAGCTTCGACCCCGCGGCCGAGGAGATCTTCGCCACCCTGGCCTCGGGCGCGCGCCTGGTGCTGCGCGACGACGAGGCGCTGGCCAGCCCCGCCGCGTTCTGGGAAGGGTGCCGCCGCGCTGGCGTCACCGTGCTCGACCTGCCCACCGCGGTGTGGAGCACGCTGGCCGCCCACCTGGAAGACGACCCCACAGCGCTCGCGCCCACGCTGCGCCTGGCGGTGGTGGGCGGCGAGCCGATGTCGGCCGAGCGGCTGCGGGGGTGGCGGCGCGTGGCCGCCGGGGTGCGCCTGCTGAACAGCTACGGCCCCACCGAGACCACCGTGGGCGCCACGCTCTGGGACGCGGCGGGCTTCGACCACGGCGCCGGCGTGGTGCCGATCGGGCGGCCGGTGCCGGGCACGCGGGCGTACGTGCTGGACGGCGCGTTGCGGCCGACGCCGGTCGGCGTGCCCGGGGAGCTGTACCTGGGCGGGGCGCAGGTGGCGCGCGGCTACCTGGGCCGGCCGGGGCTCACCGTCGAGCGCTTCGTCCCCGAGCCGCTGGGCGGCCACACGGGCGCGCGGCTCTACCGCACCGGCGACCGCGCGCGCTGGCGGCCAGACGGCACGCTGGAGTACCTGGGCCGCCTGGACCAGCAGGTGAAGCTGGGCGGGATCCGCATCGAGCCCGGCGAGGTGGAGGCCGCGCTGCTGCGGCTGGGCGGCGTGCGCGAGTGCGTGGCCGTGGTGCGGCCGGAGGGCGGCGGGCGGCTGGTGGCGTACGTGGTGGCGGAGGATGGCGCCACGGCCGGCGTGCTGCGCGCCGGCCTGCGGCGGAGCCTGCCGGAGCAGCTGGTGCCCGGCGCGTTCGTCTTTCTCCCCCGCCTGCCGCTGACCCCCAACGGCAAGGTGGACCGCGCGGCGCTCCCGGCCCCGGAGCAGGGCGGCGGCGCCCCGGCGTCGCCCGCGGCGCGCGGCCCGATGGAGGCGCGCGTTGCCGAGGTGTGGAAGAGCGTGCTGGGCCGCGACACCGTGGGCGTGCACGACAACTTCTTCGACCTGGGCGGCACCTCGCTCCTCCTGTACCGCGTCTACAGCCGGCTGCGGGAGATCCGGCCCGGCCTGCGCGTGGTCGACCTGTTCCGCTACACCACGGTGGAAGCCCTCGCCCGGTTCCTGGCCGGCCCGGCGGACGAGGCGGCTGCGTCGTACGCCCCGGCCTCGGCGGACGCGCCATCGATCGGCAACGCATCGGCGGGTACGGCATCGACCGGCAGCGCGTCGAACGGGAAGACGCCGCACGTCGACGGATCGAACGGGAACGGGTCGCACCGCGGCGGACGTGACGCCGTGGGGCCCGTCCGTCATCGCCCGATGAAGAAGCGGAAGCAGGGCGCGCCGGTGAACGACGGGAGCGAGCCGATCGCGGTGGTGGGGATGAGCTGCCGCTTCCCCGGCGCGCGCACCCCGGCGGAGTTCTGGGCCAACCTGTGCGCGGGGGTGGAGTCGATCTCCTTCTTCCCCGAGCACGAGCTGATCGAAGCCGGGGTGCCGGCCGAGGCGGTGCGCGACCCCGCGTTCGTCCCCGCGTACGGGGCGATGGACGACGCGCACGCCTTCGACGCCGGCTTCTTCGGCGTGCCGCGCGGCGAGGCGCGGGTGATGGACCCGCAGCACCGCGTGTTCCTGGAGTGCGCCTGGAGCGCGCTGGAAGACGCGGGCGTCGACCCCGGCCGCTTCGCCGGCGCCATCGGCGTGTATGCCGGCTCGGGGCTCACCTCGCACCTGGCGCGGGTGCTGGCCGATCCCCAGCTGGCCGCGCAGGCGGGGGGCGACCTGACCGCGCTGGGGAGCGGCGCCGACTTCCTCACCACCCGCGTGAGCTACCGGCTGGGGCTGACCGGGCCCAGCGTGGCGGTGCAGACCGCCTGCTCCACCTCGCTGGTGGCCATCCACCTGGCCTGCCAGGGGTTGCGCCAGGGCGAGTGCGACCTGGCGCTGGCCGGCGGCGTCACCATCGCGCTGGACCAGGTGCGCGGCTACCGCTGGCAGGAGGGCGGCATCCTTTCCCCCGACGGGCACTGCCGCGCCTTCGACGCACGCGCCGCGGGCACCGTGGGCGGCTCGGGCGCGGGTGTCGTCGCGCTCAAGCGGCTGGCCGACGCGCTGCGCGACGGCGACACCATCCACGCGGTGGTGCGCGGCTCGGCCATCAACAACGACGGGGCGGGGAAGATCGGCTTCACCGCGCCCAGCGTGGAGGGGCAGGCGAAGGTGATCGCCGCCGCGCTGCGGGCGGCGGGTGTGGATGCGGCCGGCGTGTCGTACGTGGAAGCGCACGGCACCGGCACCGCGCTGGGCGACCCGGTGGAGATCGCGGCGCTCTCCGAGGTCTTCGCGGGCACGGGCCGCGGCCGGTGCGCCCTGGGCGCGGTGAAGACCAACGTGGGGCACCTGGACGCCGCCGCGGGCGTGGCCGGCTTCATCAAGACGGTGCTGGCCCTGAAGCACCGCACGCTGCCGCCCACCCTGCACTTCGCCGAGCCGAACCCCGAGACCGGGCTGGACGATTCGCCGTTCCAGGTGAACACCGAGCTGCGTCCCTGGCCGAGCGACGGCGGACCGCGGCGCGCGGGGGTCAGCTCGCTGGGGATGGGCGGCACCAACGCCCACGTGGTGCTGGAAGAAGCCGGTTCAGGGGACAGGGGACAGGGGACAGGGGACAGCGGGGAGGGGGAGGATGCGCCGCAGCTGCTGGTGCTGAGCGCAAAGGGTGAGGCCGCGCTGGGGCGGATGCGGCTCGCGCTCTCCGCCCACCTTGCTGCGAATCCGGACGTGTCGCTGGCCGATGCCTCGTACACGCTGCAGGAAGGCCGCGCCGCGCATCCGCACCGCTGGGCGGCGGCCGTGCGCTCGGCCGACGAGGCGCGGGCCGCGCTGGACGCGGACGCACCCACTTCGACGCGGCGCGCGCCGGACCGCGCGCCGCCGGTGGCCTTCCTCTTCCCCGGCCAGGGAACGCAGTACGCGGGGATGGGGCGCGAGCTGCACGCGCGCGAGCCCGTCTTCCGGCGCGAGCTGGACCGGTGCGCCGAGATCCTGGCGCCCGAGCTGGGGATGGACCTGCGCGCCGCGCTCTTCCCCGCGCCCGGCGGCGAAGCGGCGGCCGACGCGCTCCTGCGCGAGACGCGGCTCACCCAGCCCGCGCTGTTCGCGGTGGAGTACGCGCTGGCCCGCCTCTGGATCGCTCGCGGGGTGAGCCCCGAGTGCATGCTGGGGCACAGCATCGGCGAATACGTCGCCGCGTGCCTGGCGGGGGTGTTCACCCCCGAGGCGGCGCTGCGGCTGGTGGCGGCGCGCGGGCGGCTGATGCAGGCGCTCCCCGCGGGGGCCATGCTGGCCGTCCCGCTTCCCGAGCCGGAGGTGCGCACGCTCCTCCCCGCGCGGCTCTCGCTGGCGGCCGTCAACTCGTCGGCGCACTGCGTGGTGTCGGGCGATGCGGACGAGGTGGAGCGGGTGGAGGCGCTGCTCGCCGGGCGCGGGGTGGATGCGCGCCGGCTGCACACCTCGCACGCCTTCCACTCCGCCGCGATGGACCCGATCCTCGCCGCCTTCGCGGCCGAGGTGCGCCGGGCCCGCCCCGCCGCGCCCCGCATCCCCTTCCTCTCCAACGTCACCGGCGACTGGATCACCGCCGGGCAGGCGGCCGACCCGGAGTACTGGGTTCGGCACCTGCGCGAGACGGTGCGCTTCGCGGACGGCGTGGGGCGGCTGCTGGAAGACCCCGCCCGCGTGCTGCTGGAGGTGGGCCCGGGCGAAACGCTGGGCACCTTCGCGCGCCGCCACGGAGCCGGCTCCGCGCGTGTGATCGTCAAGACGCTGCCGCGCGCCGGCCGCCCCGCGCCCGCCGACGTTGCCGTGCTGGAGGCGGCGGGCGCCCTGTGGTCCGCCGGCGTGGAGATCGACTGGGCGGCGCTCCGCGGCCCTGAACGGCGACGCAAGATCTCTCTTCCCACCTATCCCTTCGAGCGCGAGGTGTACCCCGTGCCATCCCCCGCGCCCGTCGCCGCGCGCTCCATCCCCGCCGCCGAAGGCCCGGCCACGCGCGCCGTGGCCGATCCGGCATCGCCGCGTGCGGCAGAGACGGCGAGCGCGCCCGCCGCGAACGGATCGGCGCCCGTCATCGACCCACCGTCGTGGATGCTCCCGCGCGTGACGGAGATGTTCGCGCGGCTGCTCGACACCGCGGCCGACCGGCTGCACCCCGGCACCAGCTTCGTGGAGCTGGGCGCCGATTCGCTCCTG
>DASWMA010000333.1:0-1840 GCA_036399995.1 Longimicrobium sp.
GGCGTAGACGGTGGTCTCGGTGGGGCCGTACAGGTTGCGGAGGGTGCGCACCGTCCCCGTGGCCAGCAGCTGCTCGGCCAGCGCGCCCGGGAGCGCCTCGCCGCCCAGGTTCAGCACCTCCAGCGTGGGCGGCAGCGCGCGCATGCGCAGCAGCTCGGCCGCCGCCGTGGGCACCATGAAGGCGCTGCGCACCTCCTCGGACGCCGGGAGCTCGGCCAGCTCCATCGCGTTCTCCACCATCACCAGCGTGCCGCCGGCGCACAGGGTGCCGAACACCTCGGCCAGCGACACGTCGAACGAGAACGAGGTGGACGCCAGCACCGCCGTCCGCTCCTCGATCGGGATCACCGCATGGGTCCACTCGAGCAGGTTGGCCAGCGCGCCGTGCGGGATCATCACCCCCTTGGGCGTGCCGGTGGAACCCGAGGTGTAGATGACGAACACCAGGGAGGCCGGATCGACGTCGATCCCTGGATCTCCCGCATCTTCCTGGGACTCCGCCGCGGCCGGGTCCAGCACCAGCGCGGGGACGCCGGCGGGAAGGCGGTCCGCCAGCTCCCGCGTGGTCACCACCGCCACCGCGTCCGCGTCCTCCAGCACCGTGGCGAGGCGGGCGGGCGGATAGGCGGGGTCCAGGTGGACGCAGGCGGCGCCCGCCTTCATCACCCCCAGCATGGCCGCCACCGCGCCGGGCGTGCGCGGCAGGCACACGCCCACCCGCGCGTCGGGCCGCGCGCCCAGCGCCAGCAGCCGCCGGGCGACCCGGTTGGCGCGCGCGTCGAGCTCGCCGTACGACATGGTCGCCCCGCGGAAGCGGATGGCGGGCGCATCGGGCTGCGCGGCCGCCCGCGCGGCGAAGGCGCGGGGGAGCGGCGGGAGCGCGGCCGCCAGGCTGGGCTCGCCCTGGCTCCACGCCTCCAGCCGCTCGCGGTCGGCCACGGTGAGCAGGCCGGCGTGCAGCGGGCGCGCGTCGGGGTCGGCGCACACCGCGTCGAGGAGGTGGATGAAGTGCCCGGCCAGCCGCTCCACCGTGTGCGCGTCGAAGAGGTCGGCGTCGTATTCGATGGCGCCGCCCACCCGGCCGTCCGCCTCGCGCAGCTCCACCGCCAGGTCGAACTTGGCGGCGCGCGGGCTCACCTCCACCTCCTCCGCATCCACCCCCTCCAGCCGCAGCTCGGCCGGCGGCTGGTTCTGCAGGCCGAACAGCACCTGGAAGACGGGGCCGTGGCTCAGCGACCGCTCCACCCGCAGCTCCTCCACCATCCGCTCGAAGGGGAGGTCCTGGTGCGCGTAGGCACCCAGCGTGGTGCGCCGCACCTGGGCCAGCAGGTCGCGGAAGGTGGGGTCGCCCTCCAGCCGCGCCCGCAGCGGGAGGGTGTTGACGAAGAAGCCGGCGATCTCTTCGGCCTCGCCGTGGTGCCGCCCGGCGATCGGCGAGCCCACCACCACGTCGCGCTGCCCCGACCAGCGCGCCAGCAGCGCCTGGAAGGCGGCCAGCAGCGTCATGAACAGGGTGGCGCCCTCGCGCGCGGCCAGCGCGTGCACCTTGCGCGTGAGCGCGGGCGGCAGGGCGAAGGGGTGCAGGGCGCCGCGGTTGGCCGGAAGCGCGGGGCGCGGCCGGTCGGTGGGCAGCTCCAGCAGGGCGGGGGCGCCCTCCAGCGCGCCGCGCCAGTACGCCAGCTGCGCCTGCAGCCGCTCGCCCGCCAGCCACCCGCGCTGCCACGCCGCGAAGTCGGCGTACTGCAGGGCCGGCGGCGCCAGCACCGGATCTTCCCCGCGCAGCGCGGCCGCGTAGGCGGTGGAGAGGTCGCGCAGCAGCAGCCCCCAGCTCCACCCGTCG
>DASWMA010000334.1:0-2928 GCA_036399995.1 Longimicrobium sp.
GCCCGCTGGTGGCGGCGTCGCGCCCCACGGCGGCGTAGTAGGCGCGCCACGAGCGGTCGCGCGGCGGGCGGAGCGCGGCCAGCAGGAGCGACACGATCCACGGCGCGGCGATGGCCAGCACCCCCAGGATCGTCCAGCGCAGCGGCGAGCCGGGAAGGAAGAGCCATCCCGCGGCCAGGAAGGCGAGCTGGGCGATCTCCACCGTGCTGCGGCGGAGGTTGTCGAGGATCTTCCACCGCGACAGCAGCGACAGCCGGTTCGGCTCCAGGCTCCCCGCCGCTCCCTCTCCCCGCTCCGCCGTCCCCTCCCCTTCTTCCGCCGTCCCCCGTTCGCCGTCCCCCGTCCCCCGCGGTCCAGGCCCGGGAACGCGGGGCCCCAGCCAGCGCAGGAGCTGCCAGTCGCCGCGGATCCAGCGGTGGCGGCGGCGGGCGTGGGTCAGGTAGCGCGCGGGGTAGTCGTCGTACAGCTCCAGGTCGGTGGCCAGCCCGGCCCGGGCGTAGCTCCCCTCGATCAGGTCGTGCGAAAGGAGCGCGTTCTCGGGGAAGCGCCCGTGGGTCGCCTGCTCGAAGGCGTCCAGGTCGTAGATCCCCTTCCCGGTGAAGCTCCCCTCGCCGTACAGGTCCTGGTAGACGTCGGAGACGGCGGTGGTGTAGGGGTCCACCCCCGGGTGCCCGGAGTGGATCGCCGCGAAGCGCGAGGCGTGCGCGCTGGGGAGCGACACGCCCACCCGCGGCTGCAGGATCCCGTATCCGCGGGTCACGCGGCCCACGCGGGGGTCGAACCCCGCGCGGTTGAGCGGATGCGCCAGCGCGCCCACCAGCCGCGCGGCGGCCCCCGGGGGGAGCACCGTGTCGGCGTCGAGGGTGATCACGTAGCGCACCCCCGCCAGCGCCGCCACGTCGCCGACGATGGCGGAGAAGGCGCCCCGGGCGCCGCCGCGCACGAAGCGGTTGAACTCGGCCAGCTTGCCGCGCTTGCGCTCCCACCCCATCCACACGCCCTCGCGCGGGTTCCAGCGGCGCGGGCGGTGGAAGAGGTAGAAGGCGTCGTCGGCCCCGGCGGCGTAGCGCGCGTTCAGGGCACGCACCCCGTCGGCCGCGGCGGCCACGATGGCGGCGTCGCCCGGGAGCGTTTCGGCCGCGGCGTCGGTGAAGTCGCCCAGCACGGCGAAGTGCAGGTTGGGCTCGCGGTTGGCCAGGTACTGCACCTCGAGGTGCTCCAGCGCCTCGCGCACCGCCCGCGCGCCGTCGAACAGCGTGGGGACGACCACGGCGGTGCGCAGCTCCGGCGGGATCCCGCCGTTCTCGTGCAGGTCGAGCCGGGGCAGGAGGCGCGGGGGGAGGAAGGCGGCCGCCAGCTGGTTCACCACCCCCACGGCGATGTCGGCCGCCAGCAGCGCGGCGATCAGGAGGACCACCGCGATCACGGCCGAGCCGGTGCGCGCCTGCGGCCCGGCCAGCCAGAGGAGCGCCGCCAGGGCGGCCGCCGTGCCGGCCAGCATCCCGCCCACGAACACGGCGTCGGGGTGGCGCAGCACCCGGCGGTGCGCCCGCTCGCCCGGCGTGGGCCGGTACCCCTGCGCGCGCTCCAGCTCGTCGCATCCTTCGTCGATCAGCCACCACCCCACGTGGCCGCGCCGGGGGTCGCCGGCCGCGGATGCGGAGGCGGCCAGGGCCACCGCGGCGCGCGCCACCTCGCTTTCGCCGCGGCCGCCGCGGCGGGCGATCCGCTCCACCCCATGGCGGTAGCGGTCGCGGGTGGCGAAGGTCATCGCCGCGTAGACACCGGCGGGGTCGGCGCGGAGCTCGGCCTCCACGGGGCTGTGCCGCTCCACGAAGGCGCGCCAGTCGACCAGGGCGATGCCGCGCAGGCTGGTGATGCTGTTGGCCATCATCACCTGCGTGAGCGCGGTGCGCTGCGTGGCCTGCGCCGCGGCCTGCTCGGCGGTCAGCCCCTCGCCGGCGATCCACCCTTCCAGCGCGGGGAGGGCGCCGTGCCCCAGCCGCAGCTGGTGCAGCAGGCGCGACACGAAGATGGGCGTGAGCGGGGGATGCCCGGCCGTGAACGCCCGCAGCGCCACCACCTGCGCGCGCTCGCCCTCGCCCACCCCCGCGTCGATGCGCGCGGCCCACGCGTCGGCGGCCTCCACCTCGTCCAGGCGCTGCACGCTGCGCAGCGCCATCCGCCGCACGCTCTCGAGCAGCCCCAGCCGCAGCATGGCGGGCACAGCCCACAGCTCGCCCAGGGTGAGCGGCGCCACCTCCTGGAAGGCGGCCACGAAGCGGCCGGCGTTCTCCGGGTCCACCCGCCCCTCGCTGTGCGAGATCAGGGTGATGGCCAGCTCGTACACGCGCGGATACCCCGCCAGCCGCCCGCCTTGAAGCTCGGGGAGCTCGCGGTAGTAGCCGGCGGGGAGGCTTTCGCGCACCTCGCGCACGTGCTCGCGCACCACGTGGAAGTTGTCGAGCAGCCACTCGCCCGCGGGCCCCACGTCGGCGCCGGCGCCGGCCGCGGCGGCCAGCCGCGCGTGCGCGTCGTCCAGGATGCGGCGGGTCCCGGCCAGGCGCGCCAGCAGGGGCGTGTGCCGCGCTCCGCGCCCGCGCGCGCCCACACGCTGGGCCTTCGCGACGGCGCGGGCCCGCCCGTCCAGGTCGTCGGCGCCCAGCAGCTCGCCGCGCAGGGGGCCGGCCAGCAGCTCGGCCGGCTCGGCCGGGGTGCGCAGGAGCGCGCGCGAGACGGCGCGGTACGACGATCGTGCGGCGGTGCCGAGCTGCATCAAGATGGCGGCCTTCCCTGGCGTGCGTGATCAGCGACACCAGGGGTTCCACCCGGGTCCGGCTGCGCTCCCGCCGGGATCGTCCCGGCAGGGCGTGGTGCTGCGTGCCGCCCCCCGGCGGAGCGGCGGATGATGCCGGCTCCGGCGCGAGA
>DASWMA010000335.1:0-9718 GCA_036399995.1 Longimicrobium sp.
GCCGAAGACGGCCGACGAGATGGTGCGCGCGGCGAACGCCCTGCCGCTGCTGTTCGAGCCCGGCGCGCGCTCGTCGTACAGCTCGGGCGGGTACACGCTGCTGGGTGCGGTGATCGAGCGTGCCGCCGGAAAGAGCTACGACGCCCTGCTGCAGGAATACGTCGCGCGGCCCGCCGGGGCGCGCACCCTTCGCCACCTGGACCGCCGCGAGCTCCTCGCCGGCCGGGCGGCCCCGGTGATCCCCATCGGCGGCGGCGCCGTGGTCAACGCCCCGTTCCGCGACCTCTCCTTCCTGGTGGGGGCCGGCTCGGTCTACACCACCCCGCGCGACGTCTTCCTGGTGATCCAGGGGCTGGTGCGCGGCGGCTACGGCCAGCGGGCGCGCGAACGGCTGGTGCGGCCGCAGGGGCTGTCGTGGAACGGCGTGACCAACGGCTTTCGCGCATTCGCCGTCTGGACCCCGGCAGACTCGCTCGCCGTGATCTTCTGCGGCAACGCCCACACCGGCGCGATCGACCTGCTGCGCCGCGAGATCCCGCGCCTGGCCGCCGGCGAATCGGTGCCGCCGCCCGTGGTGCCGGCGGTCGCGCCGGTCGCGCTCACCGAAGCGCAGCGTGCCCGGCTGGCCGGCGAATACGACACCGGCGGCGGAGCGACGGCGAGGGCCACCTTCCTCTCGCCGGGCGTCATGCTCTTCGGCGACCGGGCGCTGGTGGCCCGGAGCGACTCCACCTTCTTCTCCACCGCCGACTATGCGCCGGTGACGTTCGTGGGCGCGTCGTCGGGAACGGTGGAGGCGATCCAGTGGGGCCCGGGCACCTGGGGAACCGGCGAGGCGGGGCCGCGCTTCGCCCGGGTGCGCGCCGCCCGGCCAGCCGCCCCCTGAGGGCCGCGCCGGCAGGGCCGGGCATGGCCGATCCTTCTCGCGCGGCTTCCTCCCGTGACGCGGCGTGAGACCTGCGGTCGGGATGGGCACAGCGTTGCCATGAAAACGGAAGATCCGGCGCGGAGGCTGGCTCCACGCCGGATCGTTCCGTTCGGCCGCAGTGTCCCAAGCGCCGCGGCAGGGACGTTGTCGGAGGGGGTCAGCCGGTGACCAGCACCACCGCGGCGAGCATGGCGCCGGTCAGGCAGAGCGCCACAGAGCGGCCCACCCAGCGGAACTTGGTGCTGCAGATCCCGCTCACCGCGTAGAGCTGGATCGCAAGGTGGTCCAGCAGCTCCTGCCGGGTGCGGCGGTTCAGGTCCAGCACGAACTTCGCCGCCGAGCCGTGGGCCAGGATGCTTTCCCAGAAGACGTAACCCTTGGGGAAGTTGCGCGCCATCCGCGGCCGCATCGACCAGGCGGCCGCCATCACCGAAGTGCCCAGCAGCACGTAGGTGACCAGCGCCGCCACGCTGCGGATCCCCCACTCGCCGATCGGCGCCTGCGCGAAGGTGCGGTGCAGCCCGCCGCCGTACAGCAGGCTGAGCATGGCGCCGGCCAGCACGATCACCGAGCCGGCCTTGGTGTCGGAGAAGCGCACGTGCTCGTTGAGGTACTGGTTGACGTGCCAGAGGTACTCCTCCATGAACTCGTCTTCCTCCACGCTCGCGGTGCGGAGGAGCGGCTTCATCAACTCTTCGGAGAACTCGATGGCGTCGTCGGGCGCGGCATCGGGCTGGGCGGTGGGGAGCGAGGTTTCCATGCTGGGCCCTGCGAAGAACGTGGAGGGTTCCGGCGCGGCGGGCGTACACCGCCGCGGGCGCGTAATGTAATGCATCCGATGCGGTTGCGGCAGCTTCAGGCGAACTCTGGATGGATGAACGGATGACGCGGACGATGAAGGGCGTGCTCACGGCCGCCGCGGCGCTGCTGGCCGCGGGGTGCGACCTGGCCGAGGTGTCCACCGCGCCCGGAGAGGACGTGGTGGTGGTGGAGGCCGTGCTGCGCACCGACCGGCCGCGCCAGGAGGTGCTGCTGCACCGCGCGCTGCAGGGGCGGTTCAGCGGCAGCGTGCCCGGTGCCCAGGTGGTGGTCACCGGCCCCGATGGCCAGGCGCACGCGCTGGTGGAGACCACCGGGTGCTTCCGCATCGACCCCGAGTACCAGGAGAGCGACCCGCTCGACTTCCGGGGCTCGTGCTACGCGTCGCCCGAATTCGACGTGGGGTGGGTGGTTCCGGGCGGCACCTACGACCTGCGCGTGGACACGCCCGACGGGCGGGTGATCCGCGGGCGCACGCACGTGCCGCACGACTTCGCGGTCCCCTCCATCCCCGTCACCGAGGGCCCGGCGGGGTGCTCGCTGGCGCCCAACACCGGCTTCACGCTGCTGTGGACGCGCGCCGAGGGCGCGGCCACCTACGTTGCCGACCTGCGCATCAACGGCCTGTCGAACCGCCTGCCGGGGATCGGCGCGCCCGACCCGCTGGAGCTGCGCGGGCTGGCGGTGTCCGAAACCGACACCACCATCGTCTTCCCCTCGGAGTTCGGAGTGTTCGAGCGCTTCAACTACCCGGCCGAGCTGCTGAAGGCGATCGAGAACGGCTTTCCCGGGGGCGTGTCGATCCGGCTGGCACTGGCCGCCGCCGACCGCAACTGGGTGAACAGCATGCGCGGCGGCAACTTCAACCCGTCGGGCCTGATCCGCATCTCCACGGTGGTGGGTGACGGGGTGGGCGTGTTCGGCTCGCTCCACCTGAAGCCCTTCATCATCCTGGTGGGCAACACGCCCTCCATTCCGCGCTGCGGCGTCCCGGGTGGCGCGTAGCCGTCGTCCATTCGGAATACGGCCTGGGAATGTAGCGAACCCACACGGGGCGTCGTGTCGAGCCCCACCGCCGCGGCAGCGCCGAACCCGGTAGTCCGCGCAGGCGGACTTCGTGTAGTCGTTGCAGCGATTTCAATCGCCCCGCCATCCCTGGCGGGGCGCTGTCGTTCGTGGCGTCGCGCGGGTGGAATCCATCGGCCGGGGTCCGGAACGGTTGCCCCGCGCGCCGAGCCGACGCACTATCCCATCATCATCCCGATCCACCCGACGCGTCCACCCGACCCGGTCGCCCCGATGCTGCTTCGCCGCGCGCTGCTCCCGTTCCTTCCCCTCCTGCTGGCGTCCAGCACGCCGCCCCACGCCGGCGTCACGCGCGCGGGGACGGCGGCGCAGCAGGACACCGCGGTGCGCTTCCCGCGCGGGTGGGAGATGCAGCGCGGGACGCTGACGCCCACCATCGCCGCGCGGGGGATGGTGGTATCGACGGACCGCGTGGCCAGCGAGGTGGGCGCCGAGATCCTGCGCCGCAACGGGAACGCGGTGGACGCCGCGGTGGCCGTGCACTTCGCCCTCGCCGTGGTGAACCCGGAGGCGGGCAACATCGGCGGCGGCGGCTTCCTGGTCACGCGGATGGCGGACGGCACCACCGCCGCGCTCGACTTCCGCGAGATGGCGCCGGCCCGCGCCACGCGCGACATGTACCTCGACGCGCAGGGGAACGTGAGCGACACGCTCTCGCTGCAGGGCCACCTGGCGAGCGGCGTTCCCGGTTCGGTGGCGGGGATGTGGGAGGCTCACCGGCGCTTCGGCAAGCTCCCCTGGGCCGAGCTGGTGCAGCCGGCCATCAACCTGGCCGAGGGGCTGGTGATCGGTGAGCGGCTGGCCGGCTCGCTGCGCCGCAACCAGCAGATCCTCAACCGCTACCCCGAGACGCAGCGCATCTTCGCCCCCGGCGGGCGGCTCCTGCTGGTGGGCGACCGGCTGGTGCAGGCCGACCTGGCGCAGACGCTCCGCCGCATCCAGCAGGGCGGCGCCGACGGCTTCTACCGCGGGCGCACGGCGGAGCTGGTGGAGCAGCAGATGCAGCGCGGCGGCGGGATCATGACGCGGGAGGACCTGGCCCGCTACAAGGCCGTCTGGCGCGATCCCATCCGCTTCACCTACCGCGGCAACACCATCATCTCCATGCCCCCGCCGTCGTCGGGCGGCGTGACGATGGCGGAGATGCTGAAGATCCTGGAGGGGTACGACCTGAGGTCCGCCGGCTTCCTCAGCCCACGCTACGTGCACCTGTTCACCGAGGCCGCGCGGCGCGCCTTCGTCGACCGCAACGCCTACCTGGCCGACCCCGACTTCGTGCCGCAGCCCACGGCCCGGATGATCTCCGACCAGCACGCCACCGCCCGCCGCGCCACCATCCGCCTCGACCGCGCCACGCCGTCGCCCACCGTGGCGCCCGGCCTGGGCCCCGCGCCGGCCGAGGGTGAGAACACCACGCACTACTCCATCGTGGACCAGCTGGGCAACGCGGTGGCGGTGACCACCACGATCAACTCGCTGTACGGCAGCGGAGTGACGGTGGCCGGCGCCGGGTTCCTGCTGAACAACGAGATGGACGACTTCACCAGCAAGCCCGGCGTGCCCAACCAGTTCGGCCTGGTGCAGGGGGCGGCGAACGCCGTCGCCCCCGGCAAGCGGATGCTCAGCGCGATGACGCCCACCATCATCCTGGACGGGCGCGGGCGGCTGCGGGCGGTGACGGGCACGCCGGGCGGCTCCACCATCATCACCTCCATCGCGCAGATGGTGAGCAACATCGTGGACTTCGACATGGACGTGGCCACGGCCGAGCTCGCCCCGCGCCTGCACCACCAGCACCTGCCAGACACGCTCCGCTTCGAGCGGCGGGGGCTGGAAGACAGCACGGTGGCACGCCTGCGGCAGATGGGCCACGCCCTGGCCGAGCGCGAGGGCTACCAAGGCGACGTGCAGACCATCATCGTGCACCCCAGCGGCTACGTGACCGGCGCCAGCGACCCCCGCCGCGGCGGCGCGGCCGTGGGGCTGGGCGAGGTGCGGCGGGTGGTGCAGTAGGCGGTGCCAGCCTGAAGCTGATGCTCCGGACAAGCGGTTCCTCTGCCGGACAAAAACTCCAGAGTGGCTGATGCCGCTGTCCGGCGGCACCGCCGATGCAGCACGTGGGTACTGGACGCAGTCCCAACGATCCACTGTTGGCAGGGAAGCTACGATGTCATCCGTGAAATTCGTCTACTGGGAAGAAGACGGTGCGTGGCTCGGCTACCTACAGGACTATCCAGACTACTGGACCCAAGGGGAAAGCCTCGACGACCTCAAGGAGCATCTGAAGGATCTCTACCGCGACATTACGAGCGGCGAGATCCCCGGAATTCGCCGCGTTGAGGAACTGGCGGTCTAGTGAAGCGAACGGATCTGATACGCCAGATCTTGGCGTTCGGCTGTGTGCTGGTGCGCCACGGCGCCAAGCACGACTGGTACAGGAATCCCGTGACCGGCGTGTCTCAACCCGTACCAAGGCACCGCGAGATCAAGGACCCGCTGGCGAGGCAGATCCTCAGGCAGTTGAAATCGTAAGCTTCTACAGCAAGCGCCCCCGCGGCGGAAAGCTGCGGGGACGCTTGTTTACGTCGGGTTCGCTTGCCGGAATGTCGGGCGGTCGAACTCAGATGCGGACTGTTCAGGCAGAACCCTCTCGCTCTGCGAGGTCGGTGAGCATCTGCACCCACTCGGGTAGCGGTTCGTTCAGCCTCGTATGGAGTGCTCGGTAATTATCGGCAACGATCCGCAGGGCCTCGGCGCGCTTGCTGTTCGGTAGCAGGCTGAGCGTTTGAAGCGCACCCGCGACCATCAGCTCAGGCGGGGTCTGATATTCTTCGATCTTCGTGGCGCGGCTAACCATGTACCAATCCCTCAGTCTCGGCCAGTTCTTTCCCGGGTGCGATCGCAGCTTGTAGAAGCGGTCTACGGCGCTCTTGGAGATGCCGATTCTCCGCCGCCAGCGTGCGAAGCGGAGTCCGTAGGACCTCGCGCCGATACACGAGCCACTCGTGTACCACGTCGACGTGGGCTTTCGTCGACGCCGAATTCGCGCTGATGCGCTCCCGGGGATCGTCCGCGCCCCGTCCGCTTTGGCCACTGCGTCTTTGTGAACACAGTGAACAGTAAAGCCGCCAAGCTGGACGCGCAAGCTTTTGGGGCAGTCCCGTTCGACAGCAAGCGCCCCCGCCGGCTCAGCCGGCGGGGGCGCGTTTCATCTGCCGAAGCTGCCGGGCTTGGTCAGACCGACAGGGTGGTCAGCTTCTTCCAGGTGGCGGCAGTGGTGGAGCTGGCGGTGCAGATCCACTCGTAGTCCGCACCGGCCACGGGCGTGGCCAGCCGCGCGCGGTCGCCCACCAGCCCCGGCACGCTGCCCGCGGTGGGCGCCGAGGCCACGCGGATCAGCCGGCCGCCCCGGTACACGTTCCCCACGATGCCGTAGGTGGTGGCCAGGACGTTCTGCGCCGCTTCGAGCACCACGTCGCGGTGGTCGAGCGTGTTGCCGGCATCGTAGCTCACGATGTTCATGTAGGTGGAACTACCCGTGAACACCACGCGCTCGATGCGGATGTTGGCGCGCGTGACCACGTTCTGCTGCGGGTTCTGCACGCCCAGCCAGTAGATGCCGGTGGCCGCCTCGATCTCGGTCTCCTTGATGATCCAGGTGCCGCCCTGGGCCATGTACAGCCCGTAGTTGAAGCGGCTGGCCACGGAGCCGCCCAGCACGATCAGCCGGTTGTCGTGCGCGGTGTCGTCGGCCTGCGCGTAGATAGCGGCCAGGGTCAGCCCGCTTCCCACGCCGGGCGCCACGCGGAAGTCGCAATCGATGAAGCGCAGGCGCTGCCCGGTCACCGTCTCGCTCCCGCCCAGGTTCCAGAAGATGTGCGCCGCCGCGCCATCCATGTCGCCCGACTCGGCCACCCCGCTCAGCTCGAAGATGCAGTTGGCGAAAGTAACGTCGTTCGGATACACGATGCGGTTACCGGTGGAGGAGAAGCTCCCCACCCGGAAACGCGAGTTTTCCAGGCGCACCACCGAGCCCGGCGCCACCAGGTTGAACGGCGGCGCGGCCACGTCGATGTTGGTGCCGAAGAACGACGACCCCGTCCCCAGCCCGACGTCGAAGTCGGCGTCGAGCTTCATGCCATCGATGCTCACGTCCACCGCCAGGCTGTTGCCATACCCCGGCCCGTCGACCTCGATGTCGAGCCCGGTGGGGTCAACCAAGCCGGTGGTCGAGAAGTTCTGAACCTGCACCTTGGTGTACCCGCCGGTCACCGTCAGCCCGCCGCGCCAGCAGTCGTTGGCGCGGCAGTTGGTCACCTGCGCATCCACGTTGCGGTAGATCGAGATTCCGTCGGCCACGCAGTTGCGCAGCACCAGGTCTTCCAGGATCACCCGCAGCCGCCCGGCGTAGTTGTAGTCACCCTCCACGAAGATCAGGTGCGCCTGCTCGAGCTCGTAGTTGTGGTAGGCGCCCTGGTTAGCCGAGTTCCCATCGATGGTGAGGCCGCGGATCACCAGCGGCGCCGAATCGGCGCTGCCGCTGTACGACGTGGTGAGCGTACGCGTCCACTTCCCCTGGTTGGCCGGGCGGAGCAGCACCGCGCCGTAGCCTTCGATGGTGATCCCCGCGGGAACGGTGAGGGCCGAGACCACGTAGGTGCCCGGCGGGATCCGCACCACGCCGCGCGGCACGGCCGCCGCCGCGTTGATCGCCGCCTGGATCTCGGCGGTGTCGTCGTTCACGCCGTTCCCGACGGCGCCGTAGGTGGAGCTGCGGACGTTGAAGACCGCACCTCCGGTGTCCAGAATCGTTCCGTCATACGTAGGCATTTTGTACTCTCCTTGCTGGGTGTGGCATCAACTTCGGACATCATGAATATACCCGAACAACGCCCGAAGCGGCAGGCGAACACCGTGCTAATTCCCAATCAATCTGTCGTATACGCCCGTTCGGACAGTTCGTGGGATCGTTCTTCGACCCGCGACGCAGAGAGCCCTCGCCAGACCACTCCACGAAGGGTGCCCAGGTGTCCAGTTCAACCGACCACCCGAGTCGGCCGGCGCGCGGATGGACCGTCGGGTGGATGCCGCCGTGGCACCGAATCGACAACCGCCCCGAGGCCCCGCCGTCGAGGGCCTGTCAAGCCCCATCGTGCCCCGGATCCGGTGCCTTGCCCGGTGGATTTCACCGCCGCATGTTTACCCGCGTGCGGCTGCCGCTCTCCGCCTTCCGCGTGCTGTCCGGCTCTGCCGCCCCCCGCCACACGACCCTGCGGCATTCGCGCGGAACACGGTGCCCCGGTACGAGAGGATGCGTGATCGTCCCGCGCGGACGAATCGACGCATCTGGTTGCCGTCCCACGACTTGCCGCCCCCAGGTCGCGTCCGGCGTGCCCTTCGCGCCCGCGGCGGCGCTGACGGCCTCCGCACACAGCTCGTCGCACAACATCCATATCCCCGCCCAACACAGACACAGAGACAGGAGACCCCAATGCGTTGCATCCCATCCATCGCGTGCCTTTCCGCGGCGCTGCTGCTCTCCACCAGCGGCACCGCGGCCGCGCAGGCTGGCTCGCACGTCGAGACGAGGCTCGGGCTGGAGCTGGTCTCGAGCGGCATCGAACCCGTCGCCGCCGACAGCGCGGGGATCGGCAGCCGGGCGTGGGGGGTGCAGGTGACGGGCAGCCTGATCGCGTTCCGCGTGCTGAGCCTGAACGCGGAGGGTGGCATCATCGGGATGAGCGACGAGCAGCCCTTCACCCAGGAGACCAACCAGGGCGAGAAGACGTCCGGCGTGGCGGCGGGGATGGGAACGCTCTCGGCCGGCCTGCGCACGCCCCCGCTGTCGCTGGGCGGCGAGAAGCCGTTCCACCTTTCGGCCGGCGTGAACGCGGGGCGCAGCTGGGTGGACGTGAACCGCGACATCACGTATTGCTACAACTGCCACGCCGAAGACGTGCAGGTGCAGGCCGGCAGCTTCGTGGAACCCGTGCTGCAGGTGGGCGCCGGCCGCGGCGCGCTGATCGCGCGGTACCGCATGTACAGCGGCGATTCGGACTTCACGGACGCGCTGATGCTCGGCTACACGATCTCCACCCGCCGGCCCGCACCGAAGCCCGCGGAAGCGACGGAAGCGCCGCGCTGAACCCCGGGCGGACTCCCGGCGTCGTGAGCACCAATGAAAGCGCCCCCGCCGGCTGACCCGGCGGGGGCGCTTTCGTCGATCCGTCGCTTCCGCGGCTCGGCTACTCCACCCGCCGGCGGATGGTGATGGGACTGTCGAGGCGAATGGTCGCGGTCGCGCCCGGGTCGACCACCGTGTCCACGTCCGCCGTCGCGCCGGCCGTGGCCGCGCCGGCGGCGGCGCCGACCACCGCGCCCACCACGGCGCTGCGGCGGTCGCGGCCGATCACGCGGCCCAGCACCGCCCCCACGGCGGCGGGGGCGGCCACCTTGGCCACGCGCTCGCCCGTGCCATCCAGGTTCACCCGGCGCGTCACCGGCGAGGCGACCACGCTGGCGTCGATGGCGTACTGGCTGCCGCCGTACGAGACCGAGGTGAACACCAGCCCCAGCCGCCCGCGCTCGCCGCCCTCCACCCGGCCCGTCACCGTGGCCCCCGCGGGGATCACCGTGCGCCCCAGGTCGTCCACCAGCCCCTCGGTGAGCGTGGCGGTGAAGGTGGAGCCCACGTCGTTGCGCGCGCTCACCTGCCGGTCGAAGCTCACCCCGAAGGTCTGCCCCGCCACCGCGGTGCGCGTGGCGTACTCGGGCGCGCGCGGCGCGGGCGCCGGCTCGGGGACGATCTCGCGCTCGGGCGCGGGCTCTTCCACCGGCGCGGGGCGGGCGCGGCGCGCCACCGGCGGCGTGCGCGGGCGGGCCGGC
>DASWMA010000336.1:0-2678 GCA_036399995.1 Longimicrobium sp.
GGCGCCGGGATCGGCGGCAGCGGCTTCGGCACCTTCACCGCGGGCGCCGTGAACGTGGCGGCCACCGGCGGCCCCTCGCTCGACCTGCAGAACGGCACGGTGGCGGCCTCGTTCGCCACGCTGAGCTCGGCGAACAGCGCGGGGGCGGGGCTGCGGCTGGTGAACGTGGGCGGCACGCTGACCGCGCCTGCGGGCGTGGTGAGCAACGCGGCGGGCGCGGGCGTGGAGGTCTCGGGCGGCAACGCCAACGTGACCTACGGCGGCTCGATCAGCGGCAGCGGCACGCGCGCGGCGTCGGTGACCGGCCGCACGGGTGGCAGCCTGGTGCTGTCGGGGAGCATCACCGACACGAACGGCGGGATCCTGGTGCAGAACAACGGCGGTGGGACGATCGCCTTCAACGGCGCGTCGAAGTCGCTTGCCACCGGCGCGAACAACGGCGTGACGCTGGCGAACAATGGCGGCGCCACGGTGAGCTTCGGCGGCGGCGGGCTGGCGATCACCACCACCACCGGCACGGGCTTCAGCGCGACCGGCGGCGGCACGGTGAACGTGACCGGGGCGGGGAACACCATCGCCTCGAGCGGCGCCACGGCGCTCCGCGTGGTGAACACCGACATCGGTGTCAGCGGGCTGTCGTTCCGGAGCATCACGGCGAGCGGCGCGGCGAACGGGATCGTGCTGGACAACACCGGCGCGCTGAACGGCTTGCAGGTGACGGGTGACGGCTCGCACACCCGCAACGGGTCGGGCGGGAGCATCAGCGGCACCAGCGGGGCGGCCGTTTTGGCCTCGGACGTGACCAACCTGGTGCTGCGCTCGATGAACCTGTTCGGGATGGCGAGTCACGCGGTGGACGTGTCGGCCTCGTCGGGGGTCGAGCTGGTGGCGGTGCACGTGTACCAGCCCGGCGCCGGCGGCGTGGTGGCCACAAACCTCACGGGGAGCAACTCGATCGAGAAGTCGCTGGTGGACTTCGCGGGTGCGCCGGCCGTGGGTGCGTTCGCCGTGCGCCTGGCCAACAGCGTCAACGGCGCGCTGACGCTGGACGGCACCACCGTGCAGAACAAGCTCGACGGGACCGCGGCGGTGTCGGTGTCGGCCACGGGGAGCGCGACGGTGGGCTTCACGGTGCGTGACAGCGACACGGGCGACGCCTTCGAGAGCAGGTTCACCAACCTGGTCGGCAGCGCCATCTCGGTGGTGTCGGGCGACGCGCCGGGTTCCACGGGCAAGGTGACGGCTCGCGTGTCGGACACGAAGTTCGTGAACGCGGCGCCCAACGGGATCAACAACCTGGAGCTCAGCGTGCTCCAGAACGCCGCGCTCGACTACGTGATCCGCGACAACCTGTTCGACGCGGTGGCGAAGGCCAGCGCGATCGCGGGGGTGATCAACGTGAACGCGCAGGACGCCGGTCGCTTCGGTTCGGCGATGGTGGACTCGATCGCGGGGAACACCGTCAGGAACATCGGGACCGGCTCGCTGGTTACGCAGCTCGGGTACATCGGCGTGCGCGTGGCGCTGGACAACACGGTGTCGGGTGTGAACCACCGGGTGGTGATCGCGAACAACACCTTCACCAACCTGTGGCGCCAGGGGATCCTGGTGTCGGCCCGCAACAACGCCGACGACGTGAACGTGCGGATCGTGAACAACACGGTGGGCACGGCCGCGGCGCCGGTGGGTCAGTCGAACCGCCGCGCCGTGGAGCTCGAGGCGCAGAGCGGCGCCGCGCTGAAGGTGGAGGTGCTGAGCAACCCCAGCATCTTCAACAACTCCAGCACCGGCTCCAGCTCGGCGCTGGCGATCCGCTCGATCGGCTCGTCGTCGCAGGTGAGTGCCACGGTGCTGAACAACGCCATCGGCAACACGAATGGCGCGATCACGGCCGGGCGCTTCCGTGCCGAGACGGTGGCGGGGACCTCCGCGGCCATGTGCCTGGACGTGCGCAACAATTCGCTGGACGGTGCCTCGCGGTTGTTCGAGCTGGTCGCCGCGAGCGGCGGTCCGTTCACGGTGGAAGGCCCGGGGAGCGCGGTGGTGACGAACGCCGACATCACGGCCCTCAACACCGCAGGCAGCGGTAGCGTGACCGGCGCCCCCACCTTCAGCAACGGGGCCAACTGCACGTCTCCGTCGCTGTGATCCACCCCGTCCCGGGAGCTGCGTTCGCGGCTCCCGGCAGATAACGAGACCGGGGGCGCCCACTGTGGGTGCCCCCGGTCTCATTTGCGTCTTCGTCCGCCGAACGGTCCGTCAGGTGAACACGGCTTCGTAGCGCATCCCGGCGGCGTCGGGGCCGATGGGGACCAGGAAGCAGTCGAAGGCCTCCAGCGCCTCGCTCTCCACGCGGTAGGTCTGCTGCGGGATCACCGCGTCGGGGCGGGCGTGGAAGGTGAGCGAGAAGGGGATGCGCGGGCGGCTCCTGGCCTCTTCGTGGCCCCAGGGGCTCACGTCGCTCAGGCGGGTGATCATCTCGTGCTTGTCGTCCACGATCACGCGGAACGTCTTGCCCACGTGCGGCGTGAAGGTGTCGACGGTGAAGGTCTCGAGCATCGGGTGTGTCTGGGGAGAGGGTCGGGGCAGGGAAGAAGGCCGGCGCGGGCTCGTCTCCCGTCGCGCGGCGGGTGAAAGGTCGGTGCGCGCGGCGGCGGGCGCAAGGCTTCGGAGGGTGG
>DASWMA010000337.1:0-4488 GCA_036399995.1 Longimicrobium sp.
CTTTCCGCGCAGGCCATGCTCCTGCGCGCGCTGGGCGAGGGCGAGGTGGTGCCGGTGGGCGGCACCGCGGTGCGGAAGGTGGACGTGCGGGTGATCGCCGCCACCAGCCGCGACCTGCGCACGCTGGTGCGCGCCGGCAGCTTCCGCGAAGACCTGTTCTATCGCCTGCGCAACCTGTGGATCCGCGTGCCCGCGCTCCGCGAGCGCGGCGGCGACTGGGAGGTGATCGCGCGCCACCACCTGCACGCGCTGGCCGCCGCGGCGCACGCCGAGCGCCGGCTCTCGCGTGACGCGCGGTCGGTGCTGAGCGACTACTTCTGGCCCGGCAACGTGCGCGAGCTGCGGTCGTTGCTCGACATGGGCTTCCACCTGGCCGATGGCGCCGAGATCGCACCCGAGCACTTCCGCGACGCCATGGAGCCCGACCCGCCGCACGCGGGCGGCATCTGGGCCAACACGGCGCCGAACGCGCCCGCCGCGCACCCGGTGGCGCATGGGAACGGGAACGGCCATCCGCCGCGCCGCGACCCCGTGGCCGAGGTGTGGGAGCGGTTCGGGAACGGGGAGAGCTTCTGGAGCGTGGTGCGCGACCCGTTCATGGCGCGCGAGCTGAGCCGCGGCGACGTGCACGAGGTGCTGCGGCGCGGGCTGGTGGAGAGCAACGGAAGCTACAAGCGCCTGATCGGCCGCATGGGCGTGGCGCCCGAAGACTACATCAGGTTCATGGACTTCCTCCGCCACCAGCGCCTGAAGCCGGCGGGGTACTCCCGCAGCACCCATTAGTCCGCCCAGTCCGGATCAACCGCTCGTCGGGACGCCACGCCGCCGCGAATCCAGTGATTCGCGGCGGCGCTCGTTCGCCCACTCCTCGCCGCGGCGCCGGAAGCCTCGCCCGGGGCTCCGGAAGCAGCGCTCTACTGAATAGTCGGCGGCTCGCGCGGCTCTATCCGGAGGCAGCCCGGCGCTTCTGATCCGCGTCCGTAAGTGCGCCCGGCACATGAACCTGGACAGGAACACACGACGGGCACCGGGTCTGCTTCGGGTCTTCGGCGCGATCGGGACACACACACTCTCTCTATCAATCACCAGGAGGAACTGATGACGGAACAGGATCCCAGCCACGCGATCCCGGCGAGCGGTGCCCGTGAACTGTCGGTGCACGAGGTGGAGAATGGCTCCGGAAGGGAGGAGATCAATTCGGGTTGCACGATCAACACGAACTGCTCCACCGCGTGCATCACCCCGAAGCCCGCCTGAATCCCATGCACTGCTCGGCTCCCCTGGCCCGGACGCCAGGGGAGCCGCCGGAGGTCCGGTGTGCCGTGGCGAGAGCTGAACCGCGCCGGCTGCGCACTCGCTGAGCGGGCCACCGGCCCGTGCCCTCGACCACCGAGCCGACGTTCACGCAGACAAGGAGCGGGAAATGGCGCCCACGATCGACATGAACGTGTCTCCGTACGACCGGGGCGAAAGAACGCCCGCGCCGGCGTCCCTGATCCAGCTGCGATACCGGCCGCGCACTCGCTGGGTCCCCTCGCGTTTCAACGCACGAACGGTCGGTGACGACGGCCGTGTGCTTCTCTGGAACAGCTACAGCGGTGCGGTGAGCGCGTTCGACGCCCGCCACCGTGACGAGGTGCTGGCCCTGCTCTCGCCGCACGGGAGCTCCGAGCCGTTCGGGAAGGTGGGAGAGTACATGGCCAGGCGCGGCTTCCTGGTGCGCGCGGGAACCAACGAGCTGAACAGCTTCCGCTACCAGTACATGCGGCAGCAGGGACGGCAGGATGCCCTGCAGCTCATCCTGCTGGCCAGCGAGGATTGCAACTTCCGCTGCGTCTACTGCTACGAGAAGTTCGAGCGGGGCACCATGGGCCCCGAAACCCGCGAGGGAGTCAAGCGCCTGGTGGAAAGGCGCGCGCCTCACCTCACGGAGATGAGCGTTGCCTGGTTCGGGGGAGAGCCGCTGTACGGATGGGAGGCCATCGAGGAGCTGGAGCCCTGCCTTACCGCGGCCGCGGCACGGCACGGCATCCGTTTCACGCAGCACATGACCACCAACGGCTACCTCCTCACCGAGGAGCGCGCCACCAGGCTCCTGGGGTGGGGGTGCAGCAGCTTCCAGATCACCCTCGACGGCCTTCCCGCCGAGCACGACTGCAAGCGTGTGGGGCGCGACGGCTCACCCACCCACCACGTGATCCTCGACAACCTGCGTTCGCTGGCGCAGCGCAAGGAGGCCTTCAGCGTCGACCTGCGGGTGAACTTCGACCGCGACAACTTCCCCCGGCTGGGCGAGTTCATGGAAGCCGTGTCGGAGGATTTCGGTGGGGACGCGCGGTTCCAGATGCGGTTCCGGGCGGTTGGGAAGTGGGGTGGCGCCAACGACGACCAGCTCGCCACCTGCGGCGTCGGCGAGCAGAAGGCGGTGCTGCGCGAGTTGCAGAAGAAGGCGGTGGAGGTGGGCCTTGCGCAGGAATCGGGGATCGGCGGGGTGGCGTCACCGGGGAGCCATGCCTGCTACGCCGCGCGGCCGTACAACTTGATCGTGGGCGCCACCGGCAAGGTGATGAAGTGCACGGTCGCGCTCTACGAGCTGGAGGAGAACGTCGTGGGCCAGCTGCACCCCGACGGCAGCCTCGAGCTGAGCGACGAGCGGATGGCGCACTGGGTGGCGCCCCACTTCGAGAGCGACCACCTGTGCAAGAGCTGCTACGTCCTTCCCGGTTGCCAGGGTGCGGCCTGCCCACTCTCGCGCGTCCAGACCGGGCAGCGCACCTGCTGCGGCGTAAAGGGAAACCTCAAGCACGAGATGCGCTATACCCTGGCCAGGTCGTGGGGCCGCATGGCGCCGCGCGCCGAGGCCGCGCCCGATCGGGCGGTCGCCGGCTGAAAGCGGCTGCGGCGGGGTCGTTCAGCCTCGCGCAGTTTGCGAGGCTTCCTGTCGTTGTAGCTCGTGGCTTCAGCCGCCCTCCGGAACGCCCTCCTGGAGCCTGCCGCACGGCACCCGCCATCGTCCCGGCGCCGACCGAGCCTCGCGCAGTTTGCGAGGCTTTTCGTAGTTGTTGCTGCGGCTTCAGCCGCCGGTCGAGCCATGCTCAACGACTTCGAACGACCGTTCAATTGCGCCCGGTGTACTGAATCCATACCATTGAGACCGATCGGTCGCTTTGAGGGATTCATCCATCGGGAGCACGGGAGGAAGGGATGGCCGAGGCATACATCATCGATGCGGTGCGGACGCCGCGCGGGCGGGGGAAGAAGGGGAAGGGCTCGCTCACCGAGATCCATCCCCAGGAGCTGCTGGCGCAGACGCTGAACCGCGTGGCCGAGCGCACCGGCATCGACACCGAGCACGTGGACGACGTCGTCGTGGGCGTCGTGAGCCAGGTGGGCGAGCAGGGCGGCAACATCGCCCGCAACGCGGTGCTGGCCGCCGGGTGGCCGCTGCACGTCTCCGGCGTGTCGCTCAACCGCTTCTGCGGCAGCGGGCTGCAGGCGGTGAACTTCGCGGCGATGGGGGTGATGAGCGGCGCGCAGGACCTGGTGATCGGTGGCGGCGTGGAGAGCATGTCGCGCGTGCCGATGGGGAGCGACGAGTCTGGCAGCGACGGCCACAACCCGCTGCTCACCGCGCGCCACTTCCAGGTGCCGCAGGGGATCAGCGCCGACCTGATCGCCACGCTCGAGGGCTTCACCCGCGAAGAGCTCGACCAGTTTGCGCTGGAGAGCCAGCAGAAGGCGGCCGCCGCCCAGCGCGAGTGCCGCTTCTCGCGCAGCCTCTTCCCCGTGGTCGATCCCAACACCGGGCAGGTGGCGCTGGAGAAGGACGAATACCTCCGGCCGGAGACGACCATCGAAGCGCTGTCTGCGCTCTCGCCCGCGTTCACCGAGCTCGGGGCGAAGCCGGTGGGGCCGAACGGCGAGACGCTTGACGAGATGGCGCTGCGCATGTATCCGCAGGCGGGGCAGATCAGGCACCTGCACACCGCCGGCAACTCCAGCGGGATCGTGGACGGCGCCGCGGCGGTCCTCCTCGCATCCGACGGGTACGTACGCGAGCACGGGCTGAAGCCGCGCGCCCGCATCCGCTCCGTGGCCACCCACGGCGAAGAGCCGCTGATCATGCTCACCGCCCCGGCCGAGACCGCGCGCAAGGCGCTGCGCAAGGCGGGGATGAGCGTGGGCGACATCGACCTGTGGGAGATCAACGAGGCCTTCGCCACCGTGCCGCTGCAGACCATCCGCACCCTCGACATCGACCCGGCCAGGGTGAACGTGAACGGCGGCGCCATCGCGCTGGGGCACCCGCTGGGCGCCACCGGGGCGATGCTGCTGCGCACCGCGCTCGACGAGCTGGAGCGGCGCGGCCTGGCCACCGCGCTGGTCACGCTGTGCATCGCGGGCGGCCAGGGTGTGGCCACCATCATCGAGCGCATCTGACCGCGGAGGGGATGATGAGCGGAGGATTCGCAGTCGAAGGCGCCGTCG
>DASWMA010000338.1:0-1959 GCA_036399995.1 Longimicrobium sp.
TGCTCCGTGTGACCCCAAAAGGCGCGAGCGAAGGCCGCGTGATGGCGCAGGCGGTAGCTGTTGCCGCGGATGTTCACGATGTGGCAGTGGTGCAGGAGGCGGTCGATGAGCGCGGCCGGGACGTGGAGGCCCCGACGAGAAGCGGCCCGCCCCTGGAGAACCAGGGGCGGGCCGTTCGCTAGCCTTCGGTGTCGTCGTCCTCGCCGCGGTCGGGGTTGGGCCCCGGCGGCGCGGGCGGCGGCTGTCCGCTCGGCGTGGTGGGCTGCGCCGGCGGCGTCTCGTCGGGGTCTCGCGGGGGCGGGGCCCGCGGCCTGGCCTTGGGCCGCCCGTACTCCCACCGGCGGCGCAGGTCCACCGTCACCTGCCGCTTCAGCCGGAACAGGTTGCGCACCAGCGGGTCGCGCCGCACCGGCTCGTACGCCGCGCGCAGGCTGAGCGTCTGCGAGATCTGCCAGTCGACGCCCACGCCCAGCTGCGGCTGCGACGTCACGTTCACGATCTGGCCGGTGATGTAGACGTTGGAGATGACCTCCTTCCCGATCTCCACCGTGAGCGCCCCCAGGAAGCCCAGGCCGAAGGGCGCCGCGCCCCCCGCCGTGCTCCCCGTGGCGGTGGTGGTGCGCACGCGCACGTAGTCGACCCACCCCGAGCTCACCAGCGCGTTCTCGATGAAGCCCACCAGGTAGTTGGCCAGCGCCTCCTGCACCACCAGCCCGCTCAGCAGCTCTTCGGGAAGCCCCGCGGCCGCGTCGCTGGTGCGGCCGAACAGGAGGAGCGAGGCCAGCTCGCTCTGCGACAGCGGCACCCGGTTGCCGGTGGAAAGCTCCACCCGCGGCTCCAGCATGGTGCCGGTCAGGTGCACCAGCACCTCCAGCGGCTGCTCGCCGGTGCCGCCGCCCACCCGGTACGCGGCGGTGATGTCGAGCGACGGGTTCAGCTCGGGGGTGTTGTAGAAGCGCACCGCCCCCTGCACGATGTCGAACTGGCGCCGGATCGGGCCCATCTCCACGGTGTAGCTCCCGCGCAGCGCGTCGAGCTCGCCGTAGATCAGGTTGGTCTCCACCCCCGGCGGCCGGTTCACCACCAGCTCGCCCCGGATCTGGATCCGCGCGTCGGGCGACTGCAGCCACACGCTCTCGCCGATCACCACGCGCAGGTCGCGCGGGATCAGCGCCCCCAGCACCACCTGCGCGCGGGTGGGCGCGGCCACCGTGTCGGCGCCCAGCGCGCCCACGTCGGCGTCCACGATGTCGCCCTCGGCGGTGGCGTTCAGCGACGGGATGAAGATGGTGCCGTCTTCCACCTCGAACGTCCCCGTGGCGACCACCGCGGGGAAGCGCCCCGACAGCCGCACCCGCGCGTGCGCCTGGATGTCGGCCAGCTCGCGGTTGTCGGCGATCTTGAAGTCGTCCATCCACAGCGCCAGGTCCACCCGCGGGCGGGCGCCGTCGTCCAGCAGGATGGTGCCGTTGATCAGCGCGCGGCCGTCGCCCACGGAGCGGGCGGTGAGCGAGTCGACCCGCACGGTGTCGCCGTGCATCGACAGGCGCCCGTTCATCTGCGACCAGTGCGCGCCCAGCATGGTCACGGTCAGCTCGCCGTTCTCGAGCACCGCGTCGCCGTTCACCGTGGGCCGCGCGGGGGTGCCGCCCACCACCACCCGGGCGCGCATCACCCCGGCGCCGTCTTCGAGGTAGGCGGGGAAGCTCTGCGTGACCAGCCCCAGCGGCACCGAGTCGGCGGTGAGAGTGGCCGAGAGCGGCTGGTCGCGCAGCAGCTCGAAGCCGGGGACGATCCCGCCCAGCGACAGCCGCATCGGCACGCTGGCCACCGCGTTCACCACCTCGCGCCCGCCCACGCGCACCCCGCCGTTCACCGTCATCCGCCCGGCGGCGTAGTCGGCGTGCACCTGCATCGAGTCGGCCACCACCCCGCCGTAGCGCAGCGAGTCGACGCGCG
>DASWMA010000339.1:0-5501 GCA_036399995.1 Longimicrobium sp.
ATGTTCCGGCGCTCGACCACGCGCAGGTCCGACTCCGCGTCCTGTCCGCCGAAGCGCATGACGTAGCTCGAAGCCAGCGACGTGTCGGCCGCGAACGCCCTCTGCTCCGCGGCCGGCGCGCCGCGAATGCTGGCGAAGCGCGTGCGGGCCAGGTTCAGCAGGTGCGTCACGTGCCGCGCCACCGGTGCGTCCGGGTCCGGGGCCGCGGCTGGAGCCGACTGCGCCGCAAGCGTGGCGGTGGAGAAAAGAAGCGGAACGAGCAGAAGGAACGCGCGCATGGGTCCGTGCATGTGCGTGGTGGGATGGTGATCGCGCACCCGCCAGTGCCGCGGGTGGCGCCGCGCCTCCCGTTTACCTGCGCGGCGCCTGGCTCGCCCCCGAGGGGCACGGCCGGGCGGACCAGGAGACCACCAGGTTGAGCCCGGGCTGCTCGCCCGGAAGCGTGGTCTCCAGCTCCACCTTCCGCCCGCCGAACAGGCACTCCCACCACGCCACGGAGCGCCACGGGTCCTGGCTCGGCATCTGCTGCCACCCGGCGGGGGTCACGGAGCGCCACAAGCCCTGGCTCACCATCTGCTGCCACCCGGCGGGGGTCACCGTGCCCACCTCGCGGGCCACCAGCGTCAGCAGCGAATCCGCCGCCGCGCGGCCGCCCGCCACCGGAAAATGGGTGAAGTGCCGGACTTCCCGTCCCTCCTGCACGCGCAGCTCCGAGCGCACCTCCTGGCCGTAGAAGCGCATGCGATAGCTCGACCCGAAAACCCTGGTGGCTGCCCACGGGTCCAGTGGCGCCGCCGGCGCGCCGCGCACGTCCACGAAGCCCGTGCGGGCCAGCTCCAGCAGGTGCGCCACGTGCCGTGGCACCGGCGCGTTGGGGGCCGGGGCCTGGGCCGGCTGCGCCGCAAGCCTGGTGGCGCAAAGAAGTAGCGGAACGAGCAGCAGGATCACGCGCATGGTCGTCAGCGTGTGCCGTGGATGGATGGTACCCGGGGACCGGCAGGTCGTCCGGGAACGTCGAGCAGCAATGCGCGCACCGGTGCGGCGCGGCTCCCCCTTCCGCGTGCCGCCGCACGTGCTCACCCACCACCCCCGCCCGCGGGCGACTCGCCGCACGGCCTGTCGTAGCGGTAGACGATCAGGTTCAGCGCGGGCTGCTGGAATGGGAGCGAGGTGGAGAGCGCCACCTCGCGCCCTCTGCCCTGCTCGCACTCCTGCCAGCCGATGTGCCGCACGTTGCCCGGCGCGCGGAACTGCCGCCACCCGGCCGGGATCACCGCCGCGATCTCGCGGGCCAGCCGGTCCCACGCCGAGTCGGCGGCCGCGCGGTTGCCGGCCACGGGGAGCCAGGTGGAGTGCAGCACGTTCCAGCTCGCGTTCACCCGCACCTCCGACGGCGCCTCGGCCCCCTGGAAACGCATCGGGTGATTCGACGCGAGCACGCTGGTGGTGAACGACGTTCCCGGCCCGTACGTGGCTCCCCCGCGGATGGACGCGAACCCGCTCCGCGCCGCGTCGAGCAGGTAGGTCACGTGCGCGGTCACCGGCGCGTCCGGCGCGGGCTGGGCCGCCAGCGGCCGCGCGAAAAGGAACGGCACGACGAACAGCAGCGATCTACGCATCCGTGGCTTCCCTGGGGTGGGCTGAACGGTCCGGGGGATGTAAGAACGTCTGAGGTGGGGCGAGCCAGACACGTCTCGGTGGGAGCAGATCCGTGCGCGGGGAAGTCCGCGAAGGCGCCGCGAAGGCGGACTGCGTGCCGTCGTAGCCGCGACTTCAGTCGCATCTTCCAACCGATGACCGCGACTCGCCGAGCGGCGCCTGACGCCCCACACCCGACGCCCGACGGCCAACGCCGCGTCGGCTACAGCTCCCGCCAGTCCACTTCCAGGATGCGGCGGTAGAGCTGGCTCTCGATCAGCAGCCGCACCAGGTCGGCGTCGAGCAGCCCGTCGCGCGCCTCGGCGGAGAGGATGTCGAGCGCCCGGTCGGGCGGAAGGGCGCGCTTGTACGGGCGGTCGGCCGCGGTCAGCGCGTCGAAGATGTCGGCCACCGTCATCAGCCGCGTCTGCACGGGGATCGCGTCGGCCGTCACGCCGCGGGGGTAGCCGCGGCCGTTCAGCTTCTCGTGGTGGCAGTAGGCGATGTGGGCCACATTGCGCAGCTCGCCCGTCCACGGGATCTGCACCAGGAAGCGGTAGGTCTGCTCCACGTGGCTCTCGATCTCGCGCCGCTCCGCGTCGTCCAGCGTCCCCTTGGGGATGCGCAGGTAGCGCAGCTCCTCTTCGGTCACGTACGGCAGCGGCCGGTCGTCCACGCCGCGGAAGGTCATCTGCCCCACGCGGTCCAGCGCCTCGGCCGCGCGCTCGGGAAGGATCGACGGCTCGTTGGCGGCAAGGACCAGCGCGCGCACCTCCTGCAGCTCTTCCAGCCGCCCCTGGTGCTCGGCGTGCAGCTCCGGGCCGGGGCGCGCCCCCCGCTCCAGCGCGTCGGCGCGGGCTTGGTGGTACTCGGCCTCGATCGTCCTGCGCACCAGGTCGAAGCGCGACAGCACGCGCTCCAGCAGCAGCGGCGGCAGCTTCTTGGCCTTCACCAGCACCTCCTCGCGCACCCCCACCTTGCCGAAGTCGTGCAGCAGCGCGGCGTAGCGCAGCTCGCGGATCTGCTCGGCGCTGAAGCGCACGCCGTGGTAGGCGGGCGGCGGCGTCCGCTCCAGCCCCTGCGCCAGCTCGCAGGTGAGCGTGGCCACGCGCACGCTGTGCCCCGACGTGGTGGGGTCGCGCGAGTCCACCGCGATCACCGCGGCCTTCACGAAGCTCTCGAACAGCTCTTCGATCTGCCGGTACAGCCGCGAGTTCTCGATGCTCACCGCCGCCTGACCCGCCAGCGCCTGCACCAGCACCATCTCGCGGTCGGTGTACGGCAGCACCCACCGCGCCGCATCCTCCTCGTCCACGATGCGCGCGGTGGAGATGCGCTTGCGGTTGATCAGCTGCAGCACGCCCACCACGGCGCCGCCGTGGTCCACCATCGGCACCATCAGCAGGCTCTTGGTGCGGTAGCCGAAGCGCTGGTCGAAGCTGCGGTTGAGCGTGTACGGCGCGCCGGGGGGAAGCCGGTAGGCGTCGTCCACCCGCAGCGTTTCGCAGGTGACCGCGGCGTAGCCGGCCAGGCTGGTGGGGTCGATGGGAAGGGTGAACGACGAGAACGGCGCGTCGGGGAGCGTCTCGTTCTGCGCCAGCTCGAAGCGCAGCCGCTGCCGCCCGTCGTCCCCCGGCTCCACCAGGTACAGGCTCCCCGCGTCGCTGTCGGTGATCTGGCGCGCCTTGGTGACGATCTTCTCCAGCAGCCGGTCGGGGTCGCGCTCGGTCATCAGCGCCATCCCCACGGCGGCCAGCTCGCGCAGCTCGCCGCGGGTGCGCGCCAGCTCGGCCTCCACCCGCGCCGCCCCCACCCGCGCCGCCGAGAGTCGGAACGCCATCCGCAGCGTGCCGGCGGCCGCGGCCGGGTCGCGCGGAAGGACGGCGGCCACGCGGTTGCACTCCGCCGCCAGCCGCTCGGCGCGCTCGCTGGCGGCCAGCACCGCCACGCCCTCGGGCACGTGGCGCAGGGTGGCCGCCAGCTCCGGAGTGGCCTCGGCCAGCGCCTCGTCGAGCAGAAAGACGCAGGGCCCCGTGCACGGCGCCGCCGCGTCGTCGATGGAGTCGATCTCCTGCGTGCTCACCGCGTCGGCCGCCAGCACGGCCGCCAGCGGCGACAGGTCGGCCCCCGGGCCGTGCAGCAGCAGCGGGCGCGGGCCGCGGCGCGTGGCCGGGGCTCCGGGCGCCTCGGCGGCGGCCGTCACGCCGGGCCTCCGCCCAGCGCGATCTCTTCGCCCTCGGCCGCCAGCCCCAGCGCCACCCGCGACCCGCGCGCGAAGGCGTCGTCGCGCAGGTCGCCCAGGATGCGGTCCAGCTCCACGTCGGAGCGGTCGGGGGCGTGGTGGAACATCTCGATCCGCTGCACCCCCGCGTCTTCCGCCAGCCGCACCGCCTGCCGGAAGGTGCTGTGCCCCCAGCCGCGGAAGCGCGCGTACTCGGCGTCGGTGTACATGGCGTCGTGCAGCAGCAGGTCGGCGCCGCCCACGAACTCCACCAGCCTCCCGTACCACGCCGGGTCGGGGTTCTCGCCCAGCTCGTCGTCGGGCACGTACACGAGCGACGTGCCGCCCGCGGTCACCCGGTAGCCGAAGGTCACGCCGGGGTGGTTCACCTCGAAGGCGGTCACCCGCACCCCGTCGCGCTCCCAGGGGATGCCGCTGCCGCAGTCGAAGTTCACCGTGGCCGACAGGGCGTCGAGCGGGATGGGGAAGTACAGCGGCGACATCTGCCCCGCGAAGGCGCGGTCGATGGGGATGTCGCCCTGCCGCGGGCCGTGGACGCAGATGCGGCTGGCGGGGTCGTACAGCTGCCCCAGGAAGGGGAAGCCCTGGATGTGGTCCCAGTGGTAGTGCGAAACGAAGAGATGCGCGTGGAAGGTGTCGCCGTTCTCCGTCACCTGGCGGCTGAGCGAGCGGATCCCGGTGCCCGCGTCGAGGATCAGCCGCTCGCAGCCGGGCGCGCGCACCTCCACGCAGCTGGTGTTGCCGCCGTAGCGCACGGTGGACGGCCCGGGCGAGGGGATGGAGCCGCGGGTGCCCCAGCAGGTCACGCGGAGCGCCGGAGCGGCGGCGTCGGATGCACGCATGCGGACCGGGAGGACGGGGTGCGGAGCGCGGGGCGTGGAGCGCGGGCCGGGAGGCCCGTGAAGTCGGAAGAATGCGCCCAAGTTACGCCCCCCGCGCTCGGCGGCGCAACGGATATCCTCGCGCGGCCGTGTAGCAGGATCGGCGAGGCGGCGTCGGGATGGGCGTCCATGTGCGCCGCAGCGGCGGCCGCTTCGGCGCAAAACCGGCCGGCTCCCTGCCGTCCTCCGGCTCTCGAACTGCGTGGGCGGCTTCGCCGCGAGCATCGGAGGAAGGGGAGTCAGGGGGAGAGCTTCGCGCGGTTCTCCCCCTGGCTCCCTCCGCTCCGATGCTCTGCGTTCACGCGGTTTCGACAGCCTGCGTCCACGCCCACGTCGGCAAGTCGGCGCATGCACCGTATCACCGGAGGGTTTCGGCCTGCGCCTCGGAACCCAGGCTCTTCCGGCGGATCGGGGTGATGGTGGTTTCGCGGAGGAGGTGGAGGAAGGGGCGCGGATGGACGCTCGCCAGCCGCTTCATCTCGGGGAGGTGGCGGTAGGTGGTCCGCGCGATCTTGCACAGGCCGCGGATGGTGTCGTTGAAGAAGAACGCGCCCATGTTCAGCTCCTTCAGCACCGCGCGCTCGTGCGGCCGGTGCAGGATCTGCCGGTCGGAGCTCACCATCACCCACCCGCGCTCGCCGGCGTAGCGCAGCACCTCGCGGTCGGGCGCCCGGCGCAACCCCAGGTCGTTCACGTGCCACGCGTTCTGCCCCAGCTCCCGAAGAGAGCGGACGAGGCGC
>DASWMA010000340.1:0-8722 GCA_036399995.1 Longimicrobium sp.
TTCTGCTGACTCCGAGGACTCTGCGTGAGATCCCTTGACCCACTTCGACCCTGGACCAGCCTCTGCAAAACGGGAGTTCGCCATGCTCGTTGCCGCCCGGGGCAGAGCGCTGCTGCGCGGCGCCGCGATGCTGGCGGCGGCGTTCACGCCGGGGTGCGGCGCGCGAGCCGACACGCCGGCGCCGCCCGCCGCGGCGCCCACCGTCGAAGACAGCGTGTGGGCCGTGGTGCTCGACAGCCTGTACGTGCAGCCCTCCACGCGGCGGCTGGTGGTGCGAGATTCCACCACCCGGATCCACCGCCGCGACGACCGGCTGGTGCCCGACTACGTCCGCAATTTCGACCCGGTCCCCGGGATCGAGCGCGAGACGGTGGATGACTTCCGGACGCGCAACCTGCGGCCGCGTGCGGTGACGGCCCTGCCGCGCACCCGGGTGCCGGCCGAACGGGTGAGCGAGGCGACCATCGAACGCTTCCCCACCGGCCTCGTTCGCCGCCGCACAGGCGAGCGGATGCGGTTCTGGCGGGCGTTCCACGAGCGCTATCCCGACTCGTCGGGGCTGATCACGCTCAGTCGCGTGGGCTTCAACGCCGCGCGCACGCAGGCGGTGCTGAGCGTGGACCGCAACTGCGGCGGCCTGTGCGCCGACGGCACCATCATCCTGCTGGCGCGCGACGCATCGGGGCGCTGGCGCGTGGTGCACACGCAGGGGACGTGGATGGCCTGAACGGCACCTTTCCCGAGCTCTTCGTGGTGCCGGTGGACTGGCGCCAGCGCCGGGTCTGCGACACGCGGAAGATCCGCCCGCGCCGTCGCCGGCCGCTACGGCGCGGATCCCTCGCCCCCGTGATCCGCCGTACGGTCGTCCCGCAGTCCCCGGTGCAGCCCGGCATCCTGGTCGGCCTCGTCGCCGGCGCGTTCGGAGTCGGAGGTGCCGCCCATGGCGCTTTCCATCTCCAGCGGATGCGCGCGGTTCTCGGCCAGGCGCGCGGCATCGGCCTGCCGCGCTTCGGGGCTTTCGGGCGCGGGCGCGATGCCCTGCCGCATGGAATCGAGACGTTCGTCGGGCATCGGTGCTCCGTGGGCTCGAGGGTCGGCGGATCGATGATGGATCGTTTCCCCCGCTTCACGGCATGTGCCCCGCGCGTGCCCAGCGGCGGTCGGATCGGCCCCGGTGCTACGATCACGTGCCCCGGCCATTCACCGGGCCGACTGCCGACAGACCGATCACGACACTTGATTCACCCCGGGCGAGGCGTTTTCTTTCATCGCCCCCCCCCGCTGTTTCTCCCGGCAGTTTCTTCCCGTCTCCCCGATCTGTCATGACGACCGAAACCATCATCGTCACCTGTCCCGGGTGCGCGCAGCGCGTCACCCCCGCCCAGGGCCTGGTCTGCCCCAGCTGTGGCGCCGTGGTGGCCGCCGAGTACTTCGCCGCGCAGGCCGAGAAGATCGCGGCGATCACCGCCCGCGCGCGGACCCCGGCCAGGCGCGGCCCCAGCACGGTGAACGGCTGGGGCACCACGCTGCTCGACTACCGCCCGCGCGGCGACGGGACCTGGGACGCGACCCGGTGGTTCACCATCGCGCACCTCCCCATCGTGCCCCTGCGGCACCAGCGCGTGCGGCCGGTGAGCCGCGAGGCGCTGATCGCCGGCGAGCGCTACCGGTACGAGATGCTGGAGGAGGGAAAGCCGGAGCTGAAGCGCGTGCTGTGGGTGTACGCGCTGGCGGTGGCCGCCGTGTTCCCGGCAGCCTTCTTCTTCTTCAACCTGGACCTGATGCGGCGGGTGGTGGGCCCCGGCGGGTTCGGGCTGTTCGTGGGGGCGTGCCTGATCGTGTGGGGCGGGTTCCTGGCCACCCGCATCCACAACGGCGACCGGGCCTACAAGGCCGCCGAGAAGAATCCGACCGAGCCCACCGGGGCCGTGGTGGTGAGCGACGCGCGCTGACCGACAGCACGCGGAACCAATCGCCCGGACCGGGAACCTCGGTCCGGGCGATTCGTCTTTCCGCCCCGTCCGTCGTCGCGCGCGGCTCGGAAAACCACGACGGATGGCTCACGCAGAGCAGCAGAGGAGCAGAGAGAATTCGTGCTGCTCTCTGCGTCCTCTGCTGCTCTGCGTGAGGTTCACACAGCGCCTGATCCCGATCGATCTCGGTGATTCGCGACGATGATCCCGTCAGCCTCATTCCCGCGGCCGGCAGCGTACGCCGGCGTCGCCCGGGCGGGTCCAGCACCACATCGTCCTGTCCCGGGGCAGGTGGGGGGCCAGCCAGGCGTTGAACCGCTGCTCGGTGTCCAGGTGGAACGGCAGCCGGTGGATGGCGGGATCGGCCGTGAGCATGGGCTCCGCCGGGGTGATGCCGGCTGCGGTGTAGTGTGGGCGCGTGCTGTACGAGTGGAACGGCAGGTCGATTGAATCCCCCGGCTGCAGCAGCATCAGCGTGGTGAGGTACTGGTTGCCGCTGTGCGACGAGAAGTGCCGCACCGAATCGGTACCCGTCACCTGCTCGTCACGCAGGAGCACGGTCACCGGCTGGCCGCGCTCCACCACCAGCACGGGAACGCCCGCGCCGGGCCCGCCGAGCAGCGACGGCGCCGACGAGCCGTCCGGCTGCCGCAGGTGCAGCGCCAGGTTGAAGCGCCCCGGCCTGCGCGCCACGAACGACGCGTGGAACTCGTAGTTGGCGCCGCCGCTGCGGATGAGCATCTCGCGCCGGCTGGTGCCCAGGTACCGCAGCTGGGGCGACGCGGGATTGGGGATCGAGTCCGCCGCGGGCCTCGGTCCGTCGCTCACGGGCGGCCGCGGCGGGAGCTCGACGCCCGCGCCCTGGAACGCCAGGGTGAAGGTGTGGCCGCGGTGGTGGTCGAGCACGAAGGGGAGGATGATGGTGTCGCCCAGGCACACGTCCTTCGCGTCGCGCCGGCGCCAGCACCCGCGCTCGCCCACGCGGATCCACGACTCGTGCTGCACGTGCGTGTAGTGCGGCCGCTGCGGCGAATGCCGGTCCACGTAATGGTAGCGGTAGCGCAGGTGGAAGCTGCCGCTGCGCAGCGGCCGCGCGTGCACCAGCCAGAAGGTGCCCCCGCGCCCGGGCGTGCCGCTGCTCAGCTCGTGGCGCACGATGCGGAAGTCGCCGCGGAAAGTCTCCGCCAGCGCCCTCCGCAGCCGCGCCGTGTCGGCCGCGCTCGCCGATGCCGGGGTTTGCGCCCGAAGCGCCTCGGCCGGCGCGAGCACGGCCGGCAGAGACAGCGCGGCGGAGACCAGCGGGGTGAGGTGCCACAGCCGTGGGATCATGAAGACCTCCGCGCCGGGAGCGCCGCAAGGGAACGGGTCGATACGGCGGGGACGGTGGACAGGGTCGACGCGGGAAGGGTGGCGCCGACGAGCGCCGGCCGCCACCGGGAAGACGTCCACTTCGATCCCCCGGAGATGTACCCGCGGCACCCGCAATTCGTTGCATCGGCGCGGGCGTGAACGTGCGCGCCGAACGCAGGTGGGAGCAGGGATGTGGTCCGCAGATTTTCGTTGCCTCGCCCCATCCCGCCGATTACGTTGGCTGGAGCCGGATCATGATCTCCACCGACAATTCGAGCGCGGCCTGCCCCCTCCGGCGAATCCTTCATTCCCCACCGGGTGCACCCCCGCCTTCCGTTCACGGCCATCCCGGCCGCCGCCCGCACGGGCAACCCATCCCCCCACAATGCAGAGACGAGAATGTCCACACCCACCCAGGGCATCCAGCTTCCGAACGTCCAGCTCGCGTCCAGCCAGATGTTCACCACCACCATCAACGTTCCGCAGGACGTGATCACGGCCGGGCAGGTGCAGGCCGCGATGTACGGCCAGCTCCTGCAGCCGTACACGCCCGCGAACGGGCCGTCCAAGGGGCAGGCCCTCGCCGCCGGCCAGTGGGTGTACTTCACCGACAGCGCCAACGGCAGCGACTACGCCGCCGCGTCGGGCACCGTGCCCGCGTTCGACACCTGGACCACGGCCGGCCCGCAGACGGTGAGGCTCCCCGCGGTGCAGATCGCGGCGGCGCACATCGTCTTCGGGATCGGCACGCTCCCCTCGATCCCGGTGGTGAACGGCGCGCCGCAGCAGCCCGTGCCGGGCAGCACCCCCGGGATCTACGACTTCGTCGAGTTCACCTACAACACCTCCAACGTGCTGTTCGTGAACACCACCGCCATCGACCAGTTCGGCATCCCCATCCAGATCCAGGTGACCCCCGCCTCGGTGGGGCGCCCGGCCGGCGCGGGTGTCACGGCCGCGCGCGCCGACGTGTTCACGGCCTTCACGCAGTACGTGCAGGCGCACCCCGAATACGCGCAGTGCGCCCAGGACATGTTCGGCAACGCGATCACCACGCGCATCATGGCGCCCGCCGACGTGCTGACCTCGAACTGCGTGCAGGGCGTGACGGCGAACGCGTTCGCCGACGATTCCTCCACGCTGGCGGCGCAGACCTACTACTACGGCGTGTCGGCGGTGGACGCGTCGGGGAAGGAGAGCTACGTGCAGCCCAAGGTGGTGCAGGCCACCCCGGCCGCCAAGCAGGCGGTGCAGGTGGCCTGGGCGCAGAACAGCGCGCAGCCGGCGGGGATCGTGAGCTACAACGTGTACCGTGGCACCATGGCGGACGGCACGCTGACGTGGGGGCTGCTGAAGAACGTCGCGGCAGCGGATTTCGGCTCCGGGGTGGGCGGCGCGTTCGCCGACACCGGCCAGGCGCTGGGGAGCGCCCAGCCGAAGATGAACCCGCTGGCGACCGCCTTCGACGTCGCGATCAAGGTTTTCTTCGCCACCCACGCCACCGACGACACCGGCGCCACGAAGCCGCTGGTGCTGACCGCCACCGACGGCACCCCCGACGGCTACGTCTACACCTTCAGTGGAACCACCGTGCCCCCATCCGCCACCGCCAGCGGCTATCTCGGGTTCACCCTGACGAAGGTCGCCCTGAACGGCACCGACGTGACGTCGCCGCCGATCCCGCTGCAGACGGCGTTCAACCTGTACTACCCGTTCTGGAACACCAACACCTTCGACGCGGCCGCCCCGCCGCCGCCGTCGTGGGCGCTGTACGCCACCACCCCGGCCTCCATGATGGTGCTGGCGGCCCAGGGCGTGTTCGCCGACAACGGCCAGCAGGTGCCTCCGGCCGGCTTCAGCGCCACGCAGGCGGAGATCTGGAGCACGCTGCTGGGGAGCCTGGAGAACCAGGTGGTGGCGGCCCTCACCCGGGGGATCGCCACCTCGCCCTCGGTCGTGCCGCAGAACTGGGGGAACGGCACCGCGCCGGTGCAGGTGGCGCCCACCCTGTCCACGCAGCCGGGCACGCTGACCGCGGGGACCACCTATTACTACGTGGTGACCGCGACCAACACCCTGGGCGAGACGATCGCGAGCCTGGAGTTCAACGCCACCCCCACGGCCGACGCGCCCAGCGTGCAGGTGAACTGGCTCCCGGTGTCGACCACCGCCGCCTCCAGCTTCAACGTGTACCGCGGCACCGCCTCGCAGCAGGAGGACGCGTACTGGGCGGTGACCAACGACGGGACGACGGCCAGCTGGGTCGATACGGGCGGCGAGGGCTCACCCGAGACGCCGCCGACCTACTACCCCGCCAACGGCGTGTGGGACGCGTATGCCGCCTTCCTCCACCAGCCGTCCATCAGCCTGAACGGCGCCGCGTACGCCAGCCCGTACGACGACCAGGGCGGCCAGTCGAGCACGCTGGCCACCACTTCGCCCACCGCGCTGTCCATCACCCTGGGCCCCTGGACGTCGTCGGCGAGCTGAGGACGCCGGGGCGGGATGCCTGCGTCGGCTTGAAGGCAGGGTGTCGCACGGCGTGAACGCAGAGCATCGGAGGGAATGGAGTCAGGGGGAGAACTTCACCGCGGTCCTCCCCCTGACTCCCTTCCCTCCGATGCTCGCGGCGAAGCCGCCCATGCAGTTCCAGGATATCCGGCGACGGTGGGCGTGTCGCTTCGCGCACCGCGTCTGTTTCGTGGAGACAAAGGATTCGCCCGGACGGACGGGGGCTAGCTTGCTTCCTGCGGTTTGACCCGCGCCCCCGCCCGCCCGGGCGGCTCTCCATCGTATCAACACCTCACCGGCTTCCAACCCTCGACCGTACCTCCGTACCTCCGTACCGCCGTACCCCCGCACCGCGGTTCACCCGCCGGTGCGGTCCAGGCGCACGTCGTTCGCCAGCGTCTGGTAGGCCCAGTCGAAGATCATCAGGTCGCTCCCGGTGCCGCTGCTCCCCAGGATGCTGGCGCGGATCACCCCGTAGTGCGGCTGCCCGTCGCTTCCCGTCACCCGGAAGATGTAGCTGAACTCGGGGTTGACGGGCACCGGCGCGGTGCTGTAGCCCGCCGCCGGGGCGCGGGTGGCCGCGCGGCAGCCGGCGTCGGCGCCGGGGCCGCAGGCCAGCGCGGTGGTGCGGCCGCTGAACTCCACCACACTCGTGCCGTTCAGCGGCACGATCTTCCAGCCGCCCGCGTCACGCTCCAGCCGCCAGTGCGCGTTGGTGGCGCTGCCCGCCACGATCGGGTTGGCGGCCTCGTCGTTCTGGAAGCGGAAGCCGCTCTGCGCCGCGTTGGTCTGGAAGGTGTACACCAGCTCGCCCGCCACGTCGGGGCGCGGCACCACGCGGATCTCGGCCGACAGCGCGCTCACGCGCTCGAGCGTGTCGACCGCGGCGATGCGGTAGGTGTAGGTGTGCCCGTTCTCGGCGCGCAGGTCCACGAAGCCGGGGCTGTCGGTCTCGCCCATGGCGTAGAACGCGGCCTGGTTGTCGATGCGCGTGAGGTAGACGATGTACTTCCACAGGTTCTGGCCGTTGCCGCCGTCGCGCCAGCGGACGAACGCGGCGTTGTCGAGCGCCACGGCGCTGTCGGCCAGCGGCGCGGCGGGGGTGGCGGCGGCGGGCACGGTCACCACCTCGCGGAACTCGGTGGGCGCTTCCTCGTTGGTGTCCTCGTTCACCGTGGCCACGTAGTACTCGTAGGTGCTCCCCGCGCTCACGTTGCGGTCGCGGTACACGCACCCATCCACGGTGCAGCTGGTGACGGTGCCCACCAGGAAGAAGTTGGAGCCGCCGGAGCGCCGCGCGTACACGCGGAAGGGCTCCTGGTCCCACTGCACGGGGGGAAGCCAGCTCACGTCCACCACGGGGTAGCCGATGGGCTGCCCGGCGTTGCTGAAGCCTTCCAGCACCCAGCGGGCGGCCACGGCGAGCTCCTCGGGCGGCTCGGGGCGGTCGCCGCCGCCGCGGAACACGGTGTCGTTGTCGCACGCCGCCAGCAGCACGGCCGCGGCGAGCAGGGGAATCAGTCGGGTGGTTCGCATGGGGTCCATCTGCCGAAAGGGGTGCGGAAGTCCGCGGGTCTGCCGCCAAGGGGAAAGGCAACGCCCGTTCCCGGTCCGGAAGCCCGCCGCACCACAGATCTAAGTCGATGATACACAAGATGATGGGCGCGTCGCTCCGCCGTCCGCCGCAGACACCCGTCGTCCCCCGCATGGGTTGATCGGGTGTCGCTCGCGTGGGACAGCGACCAATGGGTGAGATTGCAGTTGACGATGCCTGCGGAAGAAGCCCCGGCCGACGAATCGGACCGGGGCTCTTCATCTCCCGCCTGGTATCGTTCGGTCTCAGCCGTGTGCCAGGGCCGGGTCGCCCCGGGAACGGCCCACGGCGTCGTGCTCGGCGCAGTATCGGCGCAGCCGCTCGGCGTCGTCATCCGGGTCGGCCAGCGCCACGTAGCCGTCGGGGCGCACGAGGTAGGTTGCTCCCCGCGCCAGCCCGCGCCGGCGCATGGCCGGCATCCAGGTGAAGCGGTGCAGCGGCAGCCCCAGCTCCGCGCACGCTTCGGCCACGCCGCCGGCCGGGTCGCCGTAGACGTGCACCTGCCAGGCGAGCGACGCCAGCGGGGCGAAGTTGCCGGCCCGGCCGTCGCCGCCCGCGCCGGTGCGCACCCAGGGCAGGCGGTCTCCGCCGCGCACGCCGCCGGCCTCGCCCAGGCTCAGCGGGCTGTCGCGGTACTGCACGCCGATCTGCGAGACGGTGACGAAGAGGAAACGGCGCACCGCGGGGAGGCGCAGCGACAGCGGGGCCACCTTCGGCGCGAGCCGCGTGCGCACCAGCCGGGCCAGGGCGCCGCGCCGCGTGACCGCGGAGAACAGACGGTCGGTGGTGGCCACCAGCCGCCGCGCGAAGGCGATGCGCTCGGGCTCATAGCTGTCGAGCAGGGCGGGGCCCGCGCCGTTCAGCACGGCCGCGAGCTTCCACGCCAGGTTCACCGCGTCGCCGATGCCGGTGTTCATCCCCTGGCCGCCCACGGGGCTGTGGATGTGCGCCGCGTCGCCCAGCAGGAACACGCGTCCCTCGCGGAACCGGGCGGCCACGCGGTGGTGGACGCGGTAGGTGGAGAACCAGTTCACCTTCCGGAAGGTGAACGCCATGTGCTGCGCCGCGCGTTCGCCCACGTGGTCGAAGGTGAGGGTGCCGGGCTCGGCGCCCTCGGCGTGCATCACGCTCCCGATCAGGCGCACCCGGCCGGCTCCCTTCAGCGGGAACACCGCCATGAAGTCGGCCTCGTCCAGGTCCACGTGGATCTCGCCGTCTGCCGCGGGGCCTTCGGCGTCCACGTCGGCCACGTAGAACAGCGCGTCGTAGGTGCCGCCGGGAAAGCCGGTCCCCA
>DASWMA010000341.1:0-7792 GCA_036399995.1 Longimicrobium sp.
CGGCGCCCGGGAGAGCTTCGGCTCTTCCGGGCGCCGCCCGTCTCTGCCTTCCACGCTTCAACCAGAAGGACGGGAACGATGCGAGGATCCATCCGCGCGCTGGCGCTGGCGGCCGCGGTCGCCGGAACGGCGGCCGGGTGCGGCTCGCGGCCGGGGCCGGTGCCGCGGGCCGAGCCGGTGCCGGTGCGGGTCACCAACCAGAACCGCGCCGACGTGGTGGTCTACCTGGTGCGCGAGGGGGCCACCACGCGGCTGGGCACGGTCACCACCGGGCAGACGCAGGTGATGACCATCCGCAACGTGCCCCTGCAGCGCCTGCAGAGGGTGCAGTTCGACGTGCGCCGCATCGGGGCCGACGGCACCTTCCGCACGCGCCCGGTGTCGCTGGGGCCCGAGCAGATGGTGGTGCTGCGCATCGAGGACCTGCTCAGCACCAGCCAGGTCTCGGTCGCCGAGAACCCCGCGCCGGAGAAGCGGCTGCCTTGAACGTACGGAGGTACGGAGGTACGGAGGTACGGAGGTACGGAGGTACGAAACGCGAGCGGCGCCGGGGCTCTCGTCCCGGCGCCGCTCGTTCCGCTTCGGAAGCATCACGATGCGCGCGTTCGGGCGGCCACATATCTTCGTGCGATCGCCCGTGACCAACTCCCGCTGACCTCCCGCGCCACGTGAGCCACTTCGACCCGAGCTGGTGCGCACGGATCAACGCGCACCGCCGTCCAGCCGAGCCCGATGCGGCCCCGCCGCCGCAGCAGCAGCCGGACTCCGAGCCGCCGGCCGAGCCTTGGCCGTTCAAGCTCCGCGAGATCCCGAAGGAGCACGTCTGCGAGCGGTGCGGCACGGTGATGTACGACCACCACTGCAAGATCGTCTGCCCCAACTGCGGCTACAAACGCGACTGCAGCGATCCGTGATCGCTCCGCCTGCCCGCGTGGGCCCGGTGCGTGCGGGGACGGATGGCGAGGCCGACGGATCGGCCGGAACGCTCCACTTCCAGCCCGAGAGACGAGGATGCGCCGCGAGGTCCTGATGCTTTCCACCGCCCTGTTCGCCGCCGGCTGCGCGAGCGGCGGCGCCACGCCCGAAGACACGGCGCACGTGAACGCGATGTCGCGCGAGCACGCGGGCCACACGCCTGTCGCCAACGCCTCGGCCGCCGAGCCCCAGGTGGAGGTGACCGCGCAGGAGGTGGCCTACGGCACGGTGGGCGGGCGCGAGGTGCGCGGCTACATGGCGTTCCCCACCCGCCCGGGCGCCAGCGCGGCGCTCCCCGGCGTGCTGATGATCCACGAGTGGTGGGGGCTGAACGACAACGTGCGGATGATGGCCCGCCGGCTGGCGGGCGAGGGCTACCGCGTGCTGGCGGTGGAGATGTACGGCGGGCAGGTGGCGCAGAACCCCACCGAGGCACGCCAGTACGTGACGCAGGTGATGCAGAACCGCCCCGCCGGCATGGAAAACCTCCGTAGCGCCGCGGACTTCCTGCGCGCGCGGCGCGCGGCGAAGGTGGGGGTGATCGGCTGGTGCTTCGGCGGCGGGTGGTCGATGGGCGCGGCGCTGAACCTGAGCGACCGGGTGGACGCGGCCGTCGTCTACTACGGCCAGCCGGTGACCGACCGCGCCGAGCTGCAGAAGCTGGACGACCCGCTGATCGGCTTCTTCGGCACCGCCGACCAGGGGATCCCCGTGGCCACCGTGCGCCAGATGGAGCAGGAGCTGAAGGCGCTGGGAAAGAACGCGGAGTTCCACTACTACGAAGGGGCCGCGCATGCCTTCGCCAACCCCTCGGGGCAGGCCTACAACGAAGCCGCGGCGACGGATTCGTGGCGGCGCACGCTGGCGTTCCTGCGGCAGCACCTGCGCTCGTAGCGCGGCGGGCCCGTCGGCCACGACGCGAACGGGGCAGCGGCATCCACGCCGCTGCCCCGTGTCCGTCGTCTGCCGGTTCCACTGCACCGTCCCGGCGTCTGATACCGAATCCGCAAGAATCGTTGACGTAACCGGCCCCGCTGGGGTGTGAGACTTCAGCAGTATCTCTTGCAGCAACGAACCAAGCGGATATGGTATGATCCGCCTGGCGAGAACCGGTCCGCGAAGCGTCAGCGGGTGCGGGCCTTGAGCGCGCGGAACTCGCGGACGAACGCCTGCGCCTCGCGGGGCGAGAAGCTCGCCATCAGGTCGGTGCCGTTCACCTCGGCCTTCTCGAAGATCCGCTCGCCGTCTTCGGTGACGAACACCAGGCGGCCGTCGCGGTAGTCCACCGTGCGGAGCTCGCGGATGGGGACCTGCATGCTGCGCCGCAGCACGGCGCCCACGGTGCCGCGCACCACCGACGCGACCATCGAGGCGAACATCCCCTTCTCCGCGTCCATGTCGCGGTCCACCTCGCGCTCCACCTCGCGCAGCGCGCGGTCGGTGAGCTGCAGCGCCACCACCTCGCGCGTCATCACGACCGTCACGGTGTTGTCGGTGGTGGTGATCGCCCGGTGCGCGTCGCGCAGCGAGTACCGCGGCCCGGGGCGGACCACGTCGCTGTCGTCGATGTCGTTGATGGAGATATGCGAGTCGTGACCGTGGTCGTGGCCGCGCTGGGCGACGGCCTCGTGCGCGGGGACGAGAAGGAGCGCGGAAAGCGCGACCGCCGCGAGCTTCATGGGGAGTCCTGCCGGTTGGGGTGGGGGAGGTCCGGTGGTGTGGCCCCCTACGGCGCCTCCGCGTGCCGGGTTTCAGCCGCCGGCCGGCTCAGGGCGCACGGCGCGGGGCACACTCCGGGTGGCGGAGGATGCGGATCTGGAACTCGCCCATCGCATAGGCGACCAGCGAGCGGGTGCGCCTCTCCACCCAGTACACCGCCGCGCCACCCGGCCCCTCCGTCTCCACCCGCCACGCCTCGCACGTCCCGCCCTCCACCGTGGTCACCGGCTCCGCCCGGCCCACCCGTACCTCCATCCCGTGGGCGCCTCTGAAGGGGTTCCACAGCGAGACCGTGAACCGCCGTCCTTCCGCGAGGGGGAGGGCGGCCAGCAGCAGGTCGGTGCTGTTGGCGTAGAACGCCGGTGCCTCCAGGCGAACGTCCACCGGGGTGCCGTCGGCCGTACCGGTCACCCGGCCGGGGTGGAAGCGGAGCGTGTGCCCGCGGGTGACGCCTGCCACCGAGAAGAGCGGCTCTATCGTCCGCGTCCGCACGGCGAACGAATCCACGTCCGTCAGCTGGCCACCAGGGGCGGTCACCCGCTCGACCCGCAGCAGCGCCGTGTCGCCCAGTGCGGCGGTGCGCATCACCATCATGCCCGCCGGCTGCGCTCCGTTCGCCATCGAGAAGGTGTCGGTGCGCGCGGCGATTCGGGATCCGTCGAGCAGCGGGCTCCCGGCGTGCACCCGCTCGACCGCGTGCCGCGCGCAGCCGGTGAGCGCCTGGAAGGGGAGGAGGATGAACGCGGTGGCGAGGGCGAGGCGCATGGAGGCAGGGAGACGGGGAACGGAGTGTGGGGCCGAGGAAATAATGGGCGAACCCGCTCCCGCGGGGCAAGCGGGGGCGCTCGCACTCCGCGGCGCGCACCGATACCTTGTCGCCGCCGTCGCACGTATCCCAGCCAGGCTCCCGATGACCGATTCCGCGCCGCATCCGCATCTCCCGAAGGCGATCCTGTTCGACCTGGACGGGACGCTGATCGACACCTTCCGGCTGTACGTGGAAAGCTACAGCCGCGCGCTGGAGCCGTTCCTGGGGCACGCGCCCACGCTGGAAGAGATGGCGGCGCGGAACCCCAGCTCCGAGCGGCGCTACCTGGTCGACTGGCTGGGCCGGGAGCAGGGCGAGGCCTGCCACGCCGCCTTCCGCGCGCACTACGCCGAGCTGCACGGCGCCCTGGCCGAGGGGATCTACGACGGGGTGAGCGAGATGCTGGCGGCGCTCCGGGGCGCCGGGTACCCGCTGGGGATCGTGACCGGGAAGGGCCGCCACGCGTGGGAGGTCACCGAGCGCGAGCTGGACCTGGGCGCGTGGGACGTGGTGGTGACCGACGACGACGTGAGCGAGCCCAAGCCGTCGCCCCAGGGGCTGCTGGCCGCCGCCCGCGCGCTGGGCGTGGACCCGGCCGGGGTGGTGTACGTGGGCGACTCGGTGGTGGACCTGGGCGCCGGCCGCGCGGCGGGGATGCGCACGGCCGCGGTGCTGTGGCCCAAGACGGGCGAGGGAGAGGCGGAACGGTTCGTGAACAGGACCCGGGAGCTGTCGCCCGACTGGGTGTTCGCCCGGCCGGCCGACGTGACCCGGGCATTCGTACGCTGGTGCTGAAGGAGACGATGTCGGATACAGGAACGGAGACGCCCGCCGCGCAGCCGGACGAAGGTGCCGCGGCCGGGTGGCGCGACTATACGATGACCGCCGAGCCGGGCCACACCGTGGTGGGCACGGTGAAGGTGCTGGAGGGGGTGGAAAGCCCGCAGCTGGGCAACCGGCGCGACCTGCTGGTCTACCTTCCGCCGTCGTACGCGCGCGGCGACCGGCGCTACCCGGTCATCTACATGCACGACGGGCAGAACCTGTTCGATCGCGCCACCAGCTTCGGCGAGGCGTGGGAGGTGGACCAGACGCTGGAAAACGCCAGCAGCGAGGGGCTCGAGGCGATCGTGGTGGCCATCCCCAACATGGGCGAAGAGCGGCTGAACGAGTACAGCCCCTGGCGCGACCCCGTCCACAAGCAGGGCGGCCGCGGCGACGACTACGCCGATTTCGTGGTGCAGACGGTCAAGCCGATCATCGACCGCGACTTCCGCACCCGTCCCGAGCGCGAGGCCACGGGGATCGCCGGCTCGTCAATGGGCGGGCTGATCAGCCTGTACACCTTCTTCCGCAATCCCGAGACGTTCGGGTTCACGGGGGTGATGAGCGCCGCCTTCTGGTTCGCCGCGCACCGCATCTACGGCTACGTGGAGGAGCGTCCCTTCGCCGGCGGCCGCATCTACCTGGACGTGGGCACGAGCGAAGGATCGCAGGAGGTGACCGACGTGCGGCGGATGAAGGCGCTGCTCGAGAAGAAGGGGTACCGCACGGGGAAAGACCTGCTGTTCTTCGTGGAGATGGGCGGGCAGCACAACGAGCGGGCCTGGGCGCGCCGGCTGCGGCGGGCGCTGCACTTTTTGCTCGCGGTGCCGGTGCGGGAAGGGGCGGCGGAGCCGTTGAAGTATTCGAAGCTGTGAATCGGGTGGGAGGGTGCGAAGGTGCGAAGGTGCGAAGGTGCGAAGGTGCGAAGGTGCGAAGGTGCGAAGGTGCGAAGGTGCGAGGGTGCGAGGGTGCGAGGGTGCGAGGGTGCGTCCGGGTTCGGCGCGCGCCGCGTCCTCGGTCCGGCGCGGAGGGAAACGCACCCGCGCACCGGCGCACCTGTCGACGAGCCCCGGACGCGCGAATTGCCCGTGTCCGGCCTGATCCCCCGCCCCGCCGCGTGACGCCGTGCTGAACGTCGGCTACAAGATCACGCTCGGCTCCGACACGTTCGCGTCGGGCGACGCGGCGTCGCCGGTGCTGGCGGTGCGCACCGAGGCCGCCTTCGCGGTGCCGGTGAACGCCTGCCGCATCGCGCTGCACGGGCTGGCGCAGGTGAGCGCGCGGGCCGGCGACCCGGTGGAGGTGGCGCTGGGGTACGGCGACTCGCTCGAGACGGTGTTCACCGGCGTGGTGGGCTCGGTGGCGCACGGGCTGGGGCGGATCGAGGTGGAGGCGGTGGGGGCGCTGGTCGCCCTGGCCACGCTGCGGGTGAACCTGCTGTACGAGCAGGAGACGGCGGGCGGGATCGTGGGCGACGTGCTGGGGAAGCTGAACGTGGCCAAGGGGAAGGTGGAGACGGGGATCAAGCTGCCCGCCTATGCGATGGACGACGGCCGCAGCGCCTGGGCCCACCTGCGCGCGCTGGCCACCCGCTGCGGCTTCGACTTCTGGGCCGACGTGAAGGACAAGGCGCAGTTCCGGCCGTACGACCCGCCGGTGACCCACACGCTGACCTACGGCACCGACCTGCTGGCGTGGGAGCACGACGCCCGCCCCGCCGGGTGGGAGGGGGTGGAGGTGCTGGGCGAGAGCCCGGCCGGCCAGGGGCAGGGCGACGACGCCCACGACTGGCTGACCAAAAAGGAGGTGAAGGGGACGGCGGGCGAAACGTCGGGCCGTGTCCTGCGCATCGCCGACCCGGCGGCGCGCAACGCCAACCTGGCGGCCGACGTGGCCGCGGGGACGCTGGTGGAGTGGGCGGTGACCGCCCGCGGCACGGCGCGCGTGCTGGGCGCGCCGGCGGTGCAGCTGGGCCACGCGGCGAGCTTCGCGAAGCTCCCGGTGAGCGCGCACGACGGAACGGCGCGGGTGACGGCGGTGCGGCACCGGCTGGACGCGCGCGGCGGGTTCGTGACCACCCTGGGCTGGGAGCGCGCGTGATGGAAGGCGTCGTCGGCGTGATGAAGCGGGTGGCCGAGCACGAGGCCCGGCGCATCCTGACCACCGAGCTGGGGGTGGTGACCGCCGTCTTTCCCCACGCCGAGGAAAGCGACACCGACAACTACCAGTGCTCGGTGCAGCTGAAGACGCGGGTGCTCCCCGACGGGCAGCGGATGGAGCTGCGCCGCGTGCCGATCGCCACGCCGTACCTGGGGTTCGCCGCCATCCCCAACGTGGGCGACCTGGTGCTGGTGCAGTTCATGGGCGGCGACGTGAACGCCCCCGTGATCACCGGCCGGCTGTACAACGACGAAGACCGCCCGCCGCCCAACCTGGCCGACGAGTTCCTGGTGCGGCACAAGCTGGCCTCGGGCGGGAGCGTGAAGATCGACAAGGACGGCAAGGTGGTGCTGACCAGCGGCAACGCCGAGAACACCCTCACCGTCGAAGACGAGTCGATCTCGCTGAAGAACGAGAAGTTCTCGCTGACCATCGACTTCAAGGGCGAGAAGATCACCCTGGCGTCGGACAAGGACCTGGAGCTGGTGGCCAAGAGCGGAACGCTGACGCTGGACGGCAAGGCGGTGGAGATCAAGTCGCAGAGCGACGTCACGATCACCGCCAGCTCGGGGAAGGTGGGGATCGAGAGCACCGAGCTGCAGGCCAAGGCCAGCTCCGGCGCCACCCTGGAGGCCTCGGGGGCGATGGCGATCAAGGGTGCGACGGTGGACGTGAACTGAAGTGCGAGAGTGCGAAGGTGCGAGAGTGCGAAAGTGAACAGGTGCGTGAGTGCGCTGGGCTCCGACCGCACCCGACGCGACCCGGCCCGCGCCACGCATCGCAGTCCGGCGCCGCCCGATACCCGCGCACTCACGCACTCACGCACTCACGCACTGGCGCACCTGTTCCCGGCCGCGCCGGCGCACGCAACGAACGGCCGACTTCGACCCCGCACCGCCGCCCGAATGTCCGACTTCATCCTGATCACCGGCGACATGGTGATGTTCAACCCGCCGTTCGGCGCGGCGGTGGTGGTGCCGGTGCCGGGGACGCTCTCGGGGACGGGGCGCCACAACATCGGCCACAAGCCGGTGTGCGTGGACGGCGACGAGAAGACGGTGATGGTGCCGGGCGTGACCTACGTGGCGCCGCCCTACGTGATCCCCGGCGTGGGAACGCTGAGCATCGACTCGCTGGGCGGCGACCAGAAGGCCACCAAGACCAATTCGGGCGGCAAGCCCGTGCTGCTGAAGGGGAGCACCTTCAACGCGAAGTTCCAGGTGACCGTCCCTGCCCAGCAGCCCACCCCCACCGGCCCGGTGCCAGACGGCACGCCCCAGTACGGCGGCGGCACCGGGATGTTCG
>DASWMA010000342.1:0-19765 GCA_036399995.1 Longimicrobium sp.
ACGGCACCTGCGGCGGCGCCACGTGCGGCTTCTGTACGCGCGACGTGACCTGCGCCACCGGCAATCAGGTCCAGTGCAGCTGCGTGTGATCGGCGCCCCTGGCTGAAGCGGGATGGCCGGGCCCACGGCGGGCCCGGCCATCTCTTCCGCATCACCGCGATGGAGGGCGAGTCTCGACCTCCACGCCCCTTCGTCACCCCCGCTCCAGCCGGCCGAAGGCGTAGCGCCAGCCGAAGCGCTCGAACAGCCCCAGCATCCGCACCACGGGCAGCCCCATCACCGCGAAGTAGTCGCCCTCGATGCTCTCCACGATGGCGCTGCCGAAGCCCTGGATCCCGTAGGCGCCCGCCTTGTCCATCGGCTCGCCGGTGGCCACGTACTGCTCGCAGGCGCGCGCGTCGAGCCGGCGGAAGCGCACGCGCACCCGCTCGAGCCCGCTTTCCACGCGGCCGTCCATCGCCACCGCCACGCCGGTGCACACCTCGTGGTCGCGGCCGCTCAGGCGCATCAGCATCTCCACCGCCTGCGCGCGGTCCTTCGGCTTGCCCAGCACGTCGCCGTCCACCACCACGATGGTGTCGGAGCCCACCACCAGGGCGTGCGGGTGCGTGGCGGCGATCACCTCGGCCTTCTCGCGCGCCAGGCGCTCGGCGTGGCCGGGCGGCGTTTCGCCCGGCTGGTAGCTCTCGTCGATGTCGGCGGGCTGCACGTCGAAGGCCAGCCCCAGCCGCGCGATCAGCTCGGCGCGGCGGGGCGACTGCGAGGCCAGCACGATCGGCGGCGGCGTGTCGGAGTCCGTCATCCAGGCTCGGGAACGAAGGTTCGGGTCGGAAACTCGGGAAAGACGCCGGTCAGCGGCCCCGCAGCGAGGGCTCGGCTTCGAGCGCGCGGCGCATCCGCCGGCTCTGGTCGCGCAGCACGCGGAGCCCCGAGACGCGGTTGGCGTTGGCCGCCTGCATGCTGAACAGCACCGGGGCCACGTCGGGGTCGGCGCGCAGCCGGGCCACGTCGACCCCCGCGGCGCTCACGTCGCCCAGGAAGATGCGGCGCATGAAGGGGAGGGCGCGCGCCATCCCCCCCGCCTGGCTCGACACCACCTGCCGGAACTGCCCCTGCCGCGCCGACTCGTTCTCCAGCGCCGCCGCGTACGAGGCCAGCAGCGCGCGCAGCGAGTCGTTGCGCACCAGCCGCAGGTCGCCGGTGCCGATCAGCGCCTGGTAGTTCCCCGTCAGCGTCTGCACGTCGCTCGCCACCCCGCGCGGAGGATCCACCCCACCACCGAGTCGGCCGGGGGGGCGGGCGCGGTGCTGGTGATCGCGTCGAGCGCGCGCGACATGAAGCGGCCCGCCGTGCTGTCCACGCGGATCGCATTGTCGAGCCGCCGCTCGTTCTCGCGCGTGTCGGACAGGATCTGGCGCAGGTAGTCGCGCTCGCGGCCGCGCTCCTGGCGTGCGTCCCACCACGCCTGCGCGGCCAGCGCGCACAGCACGCCCGCCACGATCACCGCGAACTCGCGCAGCACCCCGCCCCACCCGCGCCCGTGGTCGTACGGCGGCACGTCGATGCCCGGCCTCGCCTGCCGCGCGGGCGACCCCGGGTTGGGCACGGGCCGATCGGACCCGGGCGCGGAAGGCGCGGGGCCGGTCGTGGGCGGAGCGGGAGGAAGCGTTGCGGACATGCGGGTCGGCTCAGCGTTCCAGGATCAGCGTGACCGGGCCGTCGTTCACCAGCTCCACGTCCATCATCGCGCCGAACTCGCCGGTGGCCACGGGGCGGCCGGTGGCGCGCAGCAGCTCCACGAACCGCTCGTACAGGGGGATGGCGGCCTCGGGGCGCGCCGCGGCCACGAAGCTGGGGCGGTTCCCCTTGCGCGCGTCGCCGTAGAGGGTGAACTGGCTCACCACCAGGATGCCGCCGTCCGCCTCTTCGACCGAGCGGTTCATCTTCCCCTCGTCGTCGGGAAAGACGCGCAGCTGCACCACCTTCTTCACCATCCACGCCAGCGTGTCTTCGGTGTCGCCGTCGGTGAAGCCGGCCAGCAGCAGCAGCCCGCGACCGATCTCCCCCGTCACGCGCCCTTCCACCGTCACCTTTGCGCGCGAGACGCGCTGCAGCACGATACGCATGGCGGGGGAAGAGAATCCCCGCGGGAGCCGTGCGCAATGCCGGACTCGTCGTGCCGCCGTCTCTACGGAGACGGCTCCCATCCATTTCCTCCACCACCGTTCCAGCGACTTGTTCCCCAGGCCGTCCCGGTCGAGCGCTCGTCGTACTCCACCGTCGCCGACTTCCAGCAGAGCGTGCACGTGCGCGTGTACCAGGGCGACTCGCGCTTCTGCAAGGACAACCTGCTGGTGGGCGACTTCTTCTTCGAGCCGCTGACCCCCGGGCCGGCGGGGCAGGAGATCGAGATCGAGATGTCGTACAACCTCGACGGCAACATCGAGACGGTGGCCCGCGAGGCGCGCACCGGCCGCGAGGTCCGCCACCGCATGACCGCCACCCCGCTGCGCCTGTCGGAGAGCGACAAGATGCGGGCCCGCGCCCGGCTCGAGAGCCGCCCCGGCGCCTCGATGGCGGCCCCCCGCCCCGCCGCCCCGCCCGCAGGCGCGCCCCCGGCCGGGCCCTGGCGCGACTCGCCGCTGCACGAGCGGGTGCGGCCGCTGCTGGTGCACACCGAGAAGCGGCTCGACGGGCTCCCCCCCCGGGGTGCGCGCCCGCGCCGTGGCGCTGATGGACCGGATGAAGGCCGCGCTCGCGGCCGGCGACGCCGAAGAGGTGCGCCGGAGCGAGGAGACCCTGACCAACCTTCTCTTCGAGCTGGACTGAGCCATGAGCGCGACCCTCACCTCCGACGACCTGTACGAGCGCCTGGGCGTGCCCCGCGAGGCCGCCGGCGACGACATCAAGCGCGCCTACCGCGCGCTGGTGCGCATGTACCCCCCCGAGCGCGCGCCGGAGGAGTTCAAGCGCATCCGCATGGCCTACGAGACGTTCTCGGACCCGCGCTCGCGCCAGGAGTACGACACCGCCCCCGACCCGGCGCTGCAGCGGCTGATGCACGCCGCCGCCCAGGCGATGGACGTGCAGGACTATGCCGAGGCCGAACGGAACCTGAAGCTGATCCTGGTGCAGGACCCCACCATCGACTACGTGCGCAACATGCTGGGGGTGTGCTTGAAGCAGAGCAGCAGAGGACCGGCCTCCGCTGCTCTGCTTCCTTGGCGTGATATCCAATCCGGAAGTTCGCTCGCAGCTCGGAACTGCTGAATGTCACACGGAGCAACGGAGGGAACGGAGGAACCGCGATGAGTTCTCCGTTTCCTCCGTTGCTCCGTGTGACCCATCAGCGATGCTGGTGCAGCGACGATTCCACGGATCCGACAGGCACTCTCACGCCTTCGCGGCGACGTCCTCCGCCACGGCGTCGATGCTGTCCTTGATCTCGCCGACCTGCGGGTGGACCTCGCGGATCAGGTCGTGCTCTTCGCGCGCGAGCTTTTCGATGCGGTGGGCCTGCTCGCGCAACTCGTTGAGCATCTGGTCCTGCCGCCGCGAGATGCGGTGCATCCACCAGAAGCACACGGCCCAGCACACGGTGCCGAGCGCCGTCATCCAGAACGCCAGCCGTGTCAGGTCCATGTCGGTGCGGCAGGGGGTAGCTCACCAGGAGTCGCAGATCGACAAACGTTGGGCAAACCTGATGCCGACCGCTCGCCGCACCGGCGCAGACCGTGTCAGCTCCCCGGCACCTCCACGGTGAACGCGGGGTCGAAGCCGGTGTCCTCGTGCGGGTAGCCGCGCTGGTTGGCGATCACGCGCGTGCCGCCGTCGGCGTAGTCGCAGCAGAAGTGCGTGTGGCCGTGGATCCACAGCGCGGCGCGGCCGTCCAGCAGCGCGTCGAGGTTGCTGGCGTACGCGGCGGTGACGGGGTCGCTGCGGTGCAGCGGCTTCACCGAGCGCAGGCTGGGCGCGCAGTGCGTGACCACCACCGTGGGCCCGTCGAACGGCTCGTCGAGCCGCTGCAGAAGCCAGCGCAGGCTGCGGCCGTGCAGCCCCATGGCGTCTACCGGGTCGAAGCGGCGGTACACCGGGTCCACGCGGATGCTGCGGAAGTCGTTCATCACCGCCTTGGCGGCCGCCGCCGAGCGCATCCGCTCGCCGAACAGGTCGAAATCGGTCCACAGGGTGCAGCCCAGGAAGCGCACGCCGCCGACCACCGCCGCCTCGTTCTCCAAGAAGCGCACCTCCGTCCCCGCAGCCGCATCGGCCAGCCTGCTGATGTGCCGGGGGATGCTCTCGCCGTAGAACTCGTGGTTGCCGGCCACGTAGATCACCGGCCGCTCGCGCGCCCACTGCTGCGCCAGCTTCATCCCGCGCACCCCCACGTCCACGTCGCCGGCCAGCACCAGCACGTCCGCGCCGGTGTCGGGCGGCTCGTACGGCGCGAACCCCGCGTGCAGGTCGCTGACGACGTGGAGCTTCATTCGACAGATGACGGATGGGAGGGTTCGATCCGCGTCGGCGGAGTTCGAGCAATATGCGAGTAAACTCGCCGCTACAACGGCACGAAGTCCGCCTGCGCGGACTGCACCCCGCATCGCGGTGCGCAACACCGGCAGCGAAGGGCGAGCCGCGGCCACAGCCTCGCGCAGTTTGCGAGGCTTCCCGTAGTCGTTGCCGTGGCTTCAGCCGCCCTTTGTGAAGACGGCGCCCAGCACACAGCCCGATCCCGCCACGACCCAGCCTCGCGCGGTTTGCGAGGCTTCGCGCCGTTCCAGTCCGTGGCTTCAGCCGCCCCTTTTCGAAGGCGGCCTCCTACTGCTTGATCCCGATCACCGACACCTGCGGCGGGGTGCTGAGGAACGCGGCGGGGTCGCGCTCGCGCTCGGCCCAGCGCGCGTGGAATGCGTCGGCGTCGGCCTGCGTGATGAAGCCGCCGCGGACCAGCACCGGCAGGAAGTTGCCGTAGAAGGTGCGCGGCCACTGCCACAGCGCCGAGCCCGGCCGCGCGGCGCGGATCACCGGCTCCACGTGCACCACCTCCAGACCCGCGTCCACCATCATCCGCGGCACCCGCCGGCCCACGTCGCCGTCGCCGCCGGTGGCGCGCCAGCTCTCCACCATCGCCCCGAACACCCGGTCGAACGCGGGGTCGTCGGGGCACATCGCCACGCCGCTGTACTTCAGGTAGTCCCACACCACGAAGGCGGCGCCGGGCTTGAGCGCGCGCGCCACCTGCCGCACCACGGCCGCGGGGTCGCGCACGAAGCAGAGCACCCACCGCGCGTACGCACCGTCGAACTCCGCCTCGGGGAACTCGTCCGCCACCAGGTCGGCCACCCGCGCGGTCACGTTGCGCGCGCCCACCGCCGCGGCCCGCGCGCGGAGGTGCCCCACGAAGCGCTCCGACGCGTCCACGCCGTGCACGCGCCCGCGCGGCCCCACCAGCCGCGCCAGGTCCAGCGCCGCATGGCCGGGGCCGCAGCCCACGTCCAGCAGCGCCTGCCCCGGTGCGAACCCGGCGCGCTCCCAGGCCCGCACGGTCTCCCCCGCCCACACCTGGTGCTGGAACCCGAGCCGCGCCAGCTCGTCGTCGTCGGTCCCCAGCAGGTACTCGCGTTCTTCGGACAACTTGATTCCACTGTGAAAGGTAGATGAACGGCCGCGGACCACATTCGTCGCGACCTTGCCCGACACTCCGGGAGGAAGATGCGACTGAAGTCGCCGCGTCGCCGCTTCAACGGCACAAAGTCCGCCTGCGCGGACTCACCCCGGCATGGCGGTGCGCACCACCGACCTCGCAGCGCACGTGCACACCGGCTGCATCGCGTTCGCCTCGGCCGGGATCAGCGAGGGCGAGTGGGCAAACATCGCCCGCGGCACCAGGACGAACGCCGGGCGCGCCCGCAGGACCAAGAAGCGGTGGACCAGGGCGCAGCAACGCGTGCGAGAGATGGAGTTCCGCCAGCACTGCGCTTGGCGGCGGCTTGAAGGAGGCGGCGCAACTCATCGCCATGCTTCTACGCCGCCGGACCGCCGACGAGCAGCCAGAGGGCGACAAGAGCGCGTTCTGAAAATCTGTGGGAGCGCTGTGGTCGGATGCCACCTCGTCCCGGCGGGGACGCGCTACCCCCAAGGCGGGATGGCGACGGTGAACGGTAGGGGCCCCTCCCCTCGCCGTTCGTTCCTTGCGGAGAGGGGGAGTGGAGTGGATTCGTCGAGAGCAAAAGGAGCGAGGGCGTCCGCGGGGACGCCCTCGCCCACACGCCTTGTTTTCGCGGCTGTGACCGGAGCCGGTCAGCAGTACCCGTTCTCGTTCGTCATGCACCCCATGGCGCATGTTAGCTCGGGCGAGTCCTGGCTGCAGTAGAGCGATGGATAACAACCCTCTGCCTCGGTGCAGATCGGGCGCTGCGTGCAGACGGTGGTGAACTGATGCGCGTACACCGTACCTGGAGCCTCCTCTTTCTCATGAACGGCGAACGAGGTGATCTCCAGGTCGTCGAGCTTGAGCCTGAGCTTCTTCATCGGGAGTTCCTGATCGAAAAATGGAAGAATATAGACTCGTACAATCTGGCATAACGTGCGGGAGCTGACAAGCGTTGTGAATTTCTGGCCGTCATCCGGAGTTGAAGGAGGTGCACCCCGGCACCTATCTCCATTGCGCGTGCGCTCAGCGATGAGCAGCGTGTGACGTTCACTGCTGCGGTTGATACGGTCGCCACCTATTTGATCGCGAGGTTTTCGGTGACGAGGTGACCGAGTAACCCCGATCGGCGGGTTAGCGGGGGGACTTGTCCCCCTCGAGCCCGCCACGCTGGAATCTGGAATGAAGCAGCCCAGCGGGGATTCCCTTCCGGCGGCTGCGGCTTCAGCCGCCGGTGCGATGCCAGCCGCCCATCATACGAAACGCCCCGCCCGCCGGAACCGGCGGACGGGGCGATCTCGTGCGGGGCGGAGGCAAAGACGCGGGCTGTACCCTGTCCCTATCCCTGTCCCCTGCCCTTCCTACTGCCTGCACTCGCCGTGCGGGTCGGGCCTGGGCTGGTCCACCACCAGCCGCGCGGGGCGGTTGGCGATGTTGGTGGCGATGTCGGCCACCAGGCGCGACACGTTCGCCAGCTTGGTGTAGTCGAGGTACTGCGCCTCGTCGGTCACCTGGTGGTAGTCGCGGTGCAGCCCGGTGGTGAAGAAGGTGATGGGAATCCCCCAGCGCGCATAGTTGTAGTGGTCGCTGCGGCAGTAGATGTTGCCGGGGTGGCCGTTGGCGTCGAGCGCGTAGTCGAAGGTGAAGCCGTGGCGCCCGCCGCGGTTCACCTCTTCGATCAGGTCGCCCATCTGCGTGGAGAGCCGGCGCGAGCCCACCAGTTGCACGTAGCTGGCTCCACCGCGCAGCGCGGCGCCGGCCCGGTCCTTCCCCGTCTCGTCATCCGCGTTGCCGCGGCCGATCATGTCCATGTTCAGCTGCGCCACGATCGAGTCGCGGCTGATCCCCGTGGTGGGGTGCTCGGTGAACCACTGGGAGCCCAGCAGCCCCTTCTCCTCGGCCGTGTGCCACACGAACAGGATCGAGCGCTTCGGCCGGTTGGCGGCCAGGTACTCGGCGATCTCGAGCACGCCGGTGGTGCCGCTGGCGTCGTCGTCGGCGCCGTTGAACACGCTGTCGCGGCGCGCGCCGTGGCGGGCGCGCAGCGCGGCCGCGGCGGCGCGGATCTGCTCGGCCTGCTGCGGCGTGGCCGTCTCGGGCTCACCCTCGAGCCCCTCGCGGCGCAGCACCGCGTTGAAGGCGCGGATCGAGTCGTGGTCGAAGCCCTGCGGCGCCGTGCCCACGTGGTCGTTGTGCGCGCCGATGGCCACCAGCTGCCCGCGCAGCGCCGGGTCGGTGCCGCGCAGCACCGCCACCACGTTGCGGGCCGGGAACGCCGACGCCTCGTCCTTGAACGAGACGTTGGCGTTGACCGTTCCGCCCGTGGCGCCCACCGTCATCCCCGCCATGGGGCGGCCCAGCAGCCGCTCGGCCGCCGCGTTGCTGATCAGCAGCGCCGCGGGGCCGCTGGGTGCGGGGGCCGCCTGCGCCGGGTCGTGCAGCGACTCCTGCGGCTGCATCAGGAACTCGCGGATCCCCGGTGGCGCCACGTCCAGCGCCACGATGGCCAGCCCGGCGGCCTGCGCGTAGCGGTCCAGCGGCGGCCCCGCGGTCCAGAAGCGCCAGCTGCGGGTGCCGTTGGGCCCCGGCGGCGCGTCGAACACCACCAGCTTCCCCGCCGCCTGCGCGGGGTCGATCACCCCGGGCGTGCCCAGCTGCCCTCCGTACACCACCTGCGCCCCGTTCGCCTGCAGCCGCTCGCCGTAGCTGAACACGCCGGGAACGGTGGGAAGGAGCCCGTAGTCGCGCCCCATCACCAGCGCGGTTCCGCCCACTGAAAGGGTGGACGCCGGGTCCACGCCCTTGCGGCGCAGCGGGATGGTCTGGAAGTAGGTGCCGTTCTCGCCCGCCGGCTCCAGCCCGATGCGGCGCGCCTCGCGGGCGATGTAGTCGGTGCCCTTCACGTTCCCCGCGGTCCCCGCCTCGCGACCCATCATCGAGTCGTCGGCCAACACGTACACGCGGGTCATCGCGTCGGCGGGGGTGATGGCGGCGGTGGTGGGCTGCGCGGCGCGCCGCAGCGGCAGCTGGCCGCCGGCCTGCGCCGCGGCGGGCGCCGCCGCCAGGGCCAGCGCGGCCGCGGCCACGCCGGTGCGTAGATGGATGTTCACGATCGGTCGGACCCGGTGTGTGGGTGTGGATCACGGGGCGGGCGCACGCCAACCCCGCGTGGAAGGTGCTGCGAAGATCAAGGATACGACCCGCCACGGCAACGACGGATGGACGAACGGACGAGCACGCGGTACGAACCACGCCTCCCGGAGGGCGGATGAATCCGCATCAACGACCACGGGAAGCTCGCAGACCGCGCGAGGCTGCGTCCCGGGCATCCCCCTCCCCGAATGCACGGTGGCGCGCCGCCTCGAAGGTGAAGCGGCGCGCCATCCTGCAGCGTCAGCCCAGCGGCGTGCGGATCACCCGCGCGCCGGGGCGGGGGCCGCGGCCGTGCGGGCGGGGGCCGCCTGCGCGGCGGCGTTCGCGCGGGCCAGCGCCTCGGCCTGCGTGCGCGCGCCGCGGATGATACCCAGCGCGCTCTGCAGCTGCGTGTCGCGCGGGATCCCCAGCTTGAACGAGGCCGAGTCGCCGAAGGCCAGCGACGCCACCCGCCCCTGCAGCATGCGGTCGATCAGCGTGGCGCCGGCGGCGTAGTCGGCGCGGGTCACCGGCACGCCGTCCTTCTGCAGGCGGCGGTACAGCTCCTCGCGCCACGCCGGGTCGGCCGGGAAGCCCGGCCGGGCGCCGCGGCTCAGCTCCAGCGTGTACTCCGAGATCGCCTGGTTGCTGGCGGTGGCGCGGGTGCTGAGCGCCCGCAGCAGCGTGCGCTCGGCGGCGGTCAGCGAGTCTTCCTTCACGATCACGTCGGGGGTGATCCCGCCGCCGCCGTACACCGGGCGCCCCGCGTCGCTCTTGAACACCGGGCGCGCGGCCAGCGCGCTGTCGCTGGGCGGCAGCGTGTCGGCCGCGAAGGAGCCGTCGGGAAGCATGCGCCGCGGGCGCTGGATGGAGCGGCCGCTGGGCGTGTACCACTTCCCCGTGGTCAGCTTCAGCGCCCAACCGCCTTCGAGCGGGAAGAGGTCCTGCACCAGCCCCTTGCCGAACGAGGTGGTGCCCACCACCACCGCGCGGTCGTGGTCCTGCAGCGCGCCGGCCACGATCTCCGACGCCGACGCCGAGCCGGCGTCGGTCAGCACCACCACGGGCTCGCCGTTCAGCAGCGGCGCCTCTTCGGCGCGGTAGACCTCCTGCGGCGCGTTGCGGTACATCACGCGCAGGATCTCCTGCCCCTTGTTCAGGAACAGGTTGGTGATGCGGATCGACTGCTCGAGGCTGCCGCCGCCGTTGCCGCGCAGGTCCAGCACGAAGCTCCGGGCGCCGCGCTCGCGCAGCCCGGCCATCGCCTCGGCCAGCTCCTGGGCCGAGGTCTCGCTGAAGCGGTCGAGCGGCACGTAGCCCACGCCGCCGTCCAGCACCAGCGCGTAGGGCACCACGGGGATGTGCACCACCGCGCGCCGCGCCTCGATGCGCAGCGGCTCGGCCTGGCCGCGGCGCACCAGCGTGGCGCGGACGGTGGTTCCCTGCGGGCCCAGCAGCTTCGCGGTCACGCGGTCGAGCGGAATGCCGGTCACCTTCTGCCCGTCCACCTCCACGATGCGGTCGCCCACCTGCACGCCGGCGCCCATCGCCGGGGTGTTGGGGTACACGCGCATCACGGTGGCGGTGTCGCGCACCAGCTCCACCAGCATCCCCATCCCGCCGTAGCCGTTGCGCAGGTTCTCGCGCTGGAACTGGGCCAGCTCCTCGGGCGAGTACAGGTCGGCATACGGGTCGCCGATGCGGCGCAGCATCCCGCGGGCGGCGAGGGCGTACAGGCTGTCTTCCTGCACCCCGTCCACGCCGTAGACGCTCACGCGGGTCAGCACCTCCTGGAACAGCTTCCCGTTCTCGGAGATGGCGCTCTGCAGCATGAAGCCGCCCACCACCACCGGCAGCGCCAGCGCCGCCAGGGCCGCGCGCTTCACCTTCCCCGCGCGCCCGGTGCGGGCGCGGCCGTTGGCCGTCTTGCGTTCACGCATCTGGTCGTCTCGATGCGCCCGGTCGGGCGCGAGTGTGTCCGTGCGGACGAGCGTCGGGTTTGCCGGTCCGGCCGGTGGGTGCCCTGCCGAGATGAGGTCCGCGGGCATACCCCCCAGCGCGCCCGTTAGGTCCCCGCTCCGCCTCCGGGAGGGGAACGTACACGCCCCCGCACGTCTGACACCAGCGGCGTTTCGGAACGTGAAACTGGAATCAACGATCGATGAGGGGCAACTGCGGAGGAACGAGACCGTTCGCGGCAGGCACGCACGGTAGCATACGGCGGATCAGGCGGGCGGGATGGCGAGGAGGAGGGATAGCGTGGTTACGATCTCTTCCAGGACGAGTGTGGAAACTCGGCCGATCCGCCGTGAGAGGCGACGGCTCGACACGGAGCGGATCTGGTCGCACAGCGCGTAGCTGGGCGCTCGCAGCCCTCCCTCCGGCGGTCTGATGGACACCGAAAAACCCGCGTACCTGAAGGAGGTCGTCAGCGGTACGATGACGGCAAGCTCGCCTGGAGCACGGTTCAGCTCATCCGCCGAAACCACGAGCACCGGGCGGAAGCCGGCCTGCTCGTGGTCGCGGGTGGGCGAGAGCTCCGCGTACCAGACTTCTCCGCGAGACGGGCGCACACGACCTCAGAGCCAGTCAGTCGGGTGCACGAGGGCGGGATCGAAGGCTTCGCGCTCTCGAAGCACGTCGTTCCACGCGACTGGATCAGCCTTCAGCCGTGCGTATCCTTCATAGTACCTCTCCCAGAAATCGCGCTTTGCGCGATCATGCTCGCTCTCTGCGCCCTGCAGCGCCATACGCCGCGCCTTCGAAACCCGCGGGCACGAACTCAGACGTGTGATGCCGCGGCGGGGGAACTGCGCCTTGCGACGAGCAGGATGCGTGGACATGAGCGTAACGGAGCGGGTGACGTTCCGGATGCCGTGAGGATAAACGATACTGCAAAAGCTGGGATCTGTCAACAGCGTCCATTATATGCCACCGCCGGGACAGCGGCATGGAGTCTACCGCTGGAAACGCTTCTGCTCCGGGATGGGTGAAGAGCTCCAACTCATTGTCGTTGCAGGAATAAGCACGGTTTGTCCGCACCCGCGATCCAGCCCACCCTTTGCGCCGCCGCCGGAGTTGCGTTCGCGGCAGTCTCCGCCCGAGATGACGCACGCCTGCCGCGGCGGGAGATTTGCGCCTCGCGGGGACGGGGAATCGCGCACTCCAACCCGGGATTTCGATGATTCAGGGCAGCTTCGAGGTTGCCGAAGGCGCCGTTGAGCAGGCGGTGCAGTGGCTGCGGCTCGGGGTGGAGGCCATCGGCGCGCTGATCGTGGCGCTCGGCGTGGTGCTCGCGGTCGCCGGGTTCGTGCGCGCCATCGCGCAGCGGCGGCACCCGGCGCACGCCGTCACGGGCTACACCGGCGTGCGGCTGACGCTGGCGCGGTACCTGGGGCTGGCGCTCGAGTTCCAGCTCGCGTCCGACATCCTCTCCACCGCCATCGCGCCGAGCTGGACGGCGATCGGCAAGCTCGCCGCCATCGCGGTGATCCGGACGGTGCTGAACTACTTCCTGAGCAAGGAGATGGAGGTGGAGGCGAGGGAGCTGGAGCCGCAGCGGAAAGCCGACGAATCGGCCCGCCAGGCACCACGGCAGGCGTGATCCGGCGGCCCCCCTCCAACCGCATTCGGAATTTCCGCTGCTGGACCGGGATCGCTGATGGGTCACACAGAGGCACAGAGACACAGAGGAAATTCGAGCCGTTTCTCTGTGTCTCTTCGTGAGCCCCCAGCGAGGCTGATCCACGAGCGATTCATGCGGGCCTGGCGATCATCATCCAATCAATCCAGCGAGTAGAGGTATGCCGCGATGTCGCGCGCATCGCGGTCGGTGACGCCCGTATTGGGCATGGCGGTGAGCGAGTCGACGGAAGGCGGGTCCTTGAGCCAGAGGATCATGTTGGCGGGCGTGTTGCTCAGAACGCCCGCGATGTACATCCGGCCGCCGACACCCGCCAGCGGCGGCCCCACCAGCGCGTCGGCGCCACGCACGCCCGGCACGGTGTGGCAGGTGTTGCAGCCGTACTGGCGGATCTGCTCGCGCCCGCGGTGGGGGTCGCCGCCGGTGAGCGCGGCACCGCGCCGCATCCGCTCGGCCTCGTCGCCGCACGCGGCCGCGAGCAGCGCCGCGGCCGTGGCGAGCACCGCCCGCCGCATCCACCTTCCGCCACTCGCCGCCCGCTGCATCGCGTCCCTTTCCCCGCTCATACGAGGTTGAAGAATCTCACGCAGAGCAGCAGAGAAGCAGAGGAGACTGGTTGTTCTCTGCTTCCTCTGCTGCTCTGCGTGAGACATGTCCTTCGGGATCGTTCATTCCGGAACGAGGCTCCGCAGTGCGCGATCATGCCGGCTCCGGAAGCGCCCGCTGCTACCAGCGCGCGGCCCGGCGCTCGGACTCGCGCATCCACGCGGCGATCAGCAGCAGCCCAGCGACCAGGTAGCTGATGCCGGCGGGGACCCACATGATCAGCCCCGCCAGCTGCTGGTCTTCGAGCGGGGTGAGCCCCCACGCCGCGGCCGCGCTCCCGTATGCCGGGTACCAGGCGCGCGAGGTGAAGGTGAGCAGCGCGCCCAGCCCGCCGCTGTGCATGGCGGTGGCGAACAGGTAGAACACCGCCGCGCCGTACCCCATCCGCCCTTTGCGCCCGTGCACCAGCGCCCACCAGAACAGGAGCGCCGTGCCCAGGAAGCTGGCGTGCTGCAGCGTGTGCATCCACTCGCTGCGAAGCGTGGACTGGTACAGCGCGGGGAGGTGCCACAGCCAGATCGCCGCGCCGTGCAGCAGCCACGCCGCGAAGGGACTGGTCCCCGCCCGCCACCCGGCGCGCACCGGCCCCGTCTTCCCCCACCGCCCCACCCGCCGCCGCCACCCCACCGGGAGCGCCCACAGGAAGGGGATCACCGGCCGCCCCAGCACCAGCAGCGGCGCGGCCACCACCATCAGCAGCTCGTGCTGCACCATGTGCGCGCTGAAGAGCGCCGCGCCCAGCGGGTGCAGCGGCGACACCATCGCCACCAGCAGCGTGGCCCACCCCGCCGCGAAGCACCCCGCCTGCCACCGCCGGATCCCCCGCCCCACCCCCGAGCGCCGCCAGACGCGCTCCACCCCGCGCGAGTACATCCACGCCGACAGCAGCAGCCCCGCCACGATCCACGGCTCCCACGCCCACGCCGTCCACAGGTCGTGCGGCTCGACCGGCCGTCCCGGGTGCGCCAGCGCGCGCACCGGCAGGACAGCTCCGAGCAGCGCGAGAACGACGGCGCGGCGGCGCATCAGATCCCCATGCAGGGGTTCAGGAAGAAGCTCGCGACCCACTGCGCCACGATCACCAGCGAGAAGAGCGCGCTGGCCAGCACCCCCAGCGCCACCATGAAGCGGCTGCGCGGGAGGGTGCCGCCGCCCTCGCCCGGCCACTCGCGGCCGGCGCGCTGCCACTCGCGCCACGCCACCACCCCGCCGGCGAGCGCCAGGAGGAGCGTGAGCAGGCTGACCGCGTGCAGGTAGAGCATGCTGTTCTTCGCGCACGCCACCCGCACCAGCGAGTACGCGGCGTTCAGCCCCAGCATCCACGCCAGCGGGCCCGCCAGCACGGCGAACCAGAGGGCTGCGATGCCGCGCGGCTCTCGAAAGTGCTCGGGCTCGTTTCGCGTTTCGGTCATCGAAGTGCCCGGTTCGTAGTGCCCGATGCCTGGTGCCCAGTGCCCAGTGCCCAGTCGTCGCCTGGTGCAGTGCCGAATGCCGCTTCCGTCGCCCAACCCTGGTGTCGCGTACCCCACCCGCCACCCGCGCCGATCCACTGGGTACTGAGCACTGGGCACTGGGCACCTCGCCGTTCACAACACCCGCGGCCCCCAGTACACGATCAGGTACACGGGGACGTACGCCGCCGACAGGAAGTACTGGTAGTCCGCCGCGTCGCTCACGTCGGGGTAGTGCTTGCGCTTCGCCTTGCTGCTCAGGAAGAGCGCGGCCAGCGTGCCCGTCTCGAACACGTCCACGTACACCAGCGTGGCGTGCAGCAGCACCACGCCCCACGCGGCGGAGGCGTAGGCGTGCGCATCCCAGCGAACGTTCAGCGCCAGCAGCTCCCACCAGCGCAGGATCGCCACCACCACGCTCAGCGCCGTGGCGATCAGCAGCCCGCGGATCACCCCGCCCCGGTCCATGCGCTTCGCCGCCTTGTCGGCCATGCGCATGGGGACGATCACCAGCAGCAGCAGGACGGTGTTGATCGTGGGGAGCAGCACGTCGGGGTCGGGCGTGCGCCCCGGCGGCCACTGGAGCTCGTTGGTGCGCAGATAGAACCAGCTCGCCACCATCAGCAGCAGCGTGAACCCTTCGATCAGCATGAACCCGATCGTCCCCCACCACAGCAGGCTGCGGTGGCCGAACGGCACCGTGGGCAGGTGCGACACGTCGAGGGTGCGGCGTTCGGCGCTCATGCCGGCTCCTCGGCGTAGGTGGGGGGAGGCGGGTTCCTGTCCTGCGTCCACATCCAGCGCAGCAGCGCGGGGAAGAGGAGGAGCGGCCCCACCACGAACGCCCAGGTGGTGAAGATCCCGCCGATGAAGGTGACCGCCACCGCCAGCGCGGCCAGCAGCGGCGCGAGGCTGGGCCCCGGGTGCGTGTACCGCGCGTCGGGCTCGGCGTCGAGCACGGTCGTCAGCAGCACCTCGCGCCGCTTCGGGTTCATCCCCGTCACCACCGGCCGGTCGGGGGTGCGCTCCCACAGCGCGTACAGCCCCTGCACCACCGGGATGTGCAGGAAGTTGTAGCTGGGCGGCGGCGACGTGGTCCCCCATTCCAGCGTGTGCGAGCCCCACGGGTCGTCACCCGCCACCCCGCCGTGGCGCAGGCTGCGGAACACGTTGCCCAGGAAGAGGACGACGCTCACCGCGATCACCCCCGCGCCGATGGAGGAGAGCAGGTTCAGCGGCCCCCACCCGGTCTCGGGGAGATAGGTGTACACGCGCCGCGTCATCCCCATCAGCCCCAGGAAGTGCAGCGGGAAGAAGGTGAGGTTCACCCCGGTGAAGAGGAGCCAGAAGTTCCACTTCCCCATCCGCTCCGACAGCATCCGCCCCGTCACCTTGGGGAACCAGTAGTAGATGGCAGCGAAGAGCGGGAAGACGAAGGCCCCGATCTGCACGTAGTGGAGGTGCGCCACCACGAAGTGCGTGTCGTGCGCCTGCTGGTCGAAGGGGACGCTGGCCACCATCACCCCCGTGATCCCCCCCATGGTGAACAGGATCACGAAGCCGATCACGAACAGGAGCGGAGTGTCGAAGCGCGGCCGCCCCGCCCACAGCGTGGCCAGCCAGCAGAAGATCTGCACCCCGTTGGGGATGGCGATCATCAGGCTGGCCGCGGTGAAGAAGCTCTGCCCCAGCTGCGGGATGCCGGTGGCGAACATGTGGTGCACCCACAGCCCGAAGCTCAGGAACCCGGTGGCCACCAGCGACAGCACCAGCGCGGTGTGCCCGAACATCTTCCGCCGCGCGAACACGGGGATGATCTCCGACACGAACCCCGTGGCGGGGATGAACATGATGTAGACTTCCGGGTGCCCGAAGAACCAGAACAGGTGCTGCCAGAGAAGCGGGTCGCCCCCCTCGGCCGGGTTGAAGAAGTGCGTGCCGACCAGCCGGTCCATCGCCAGCATCATGCTGGCGAGCGCCACGCTGGGCATGGCGAACAGCACCACGAGCGAGGTGACCAGGATCGACCAGACGTACAGCGGCGTCCGGTTGAGCGACATCCCCGGCGCGCGCTGCTTGAAGATGGTGACGATCAGCTCCACCGCCGCCACCAGCGCGGCGATCTCGGTGAAGGTCACCGTCTGCGCCCACACGTCGATCCGCTTCCCCGGCGAATACTCGGGGCCGCTGAGCGGAACGTAGTTGAACCACCCCGCGTCGGGCCCCGTGTTGAGGACGAAGCCGCTGTACAACAGGAGCCCGCCGATCAGGTAGACCCAGTAGCCGAAGGCGTTCAGCCGGGGGAAGGAGATGTTGCGGGTGCCCACCATCAGCGGCACCAGGTAGATGGCCACCGCCAGCTGCACCGGCACCCCGAACAGGAACATCATGGTGGTGCCGTGCATGGTGAAGAGCTGGTTGTACAGCTCCGGGTCCACCAGCCCGGCCTCGGGGCGCGACAGCTGCGCCCGCATCACCATCGCCTCGATCCCGCCCAGCAGGAAGAACACGAACGCGGTGGCCACGTAGCGCGTGGCCACCGACTTGTGGTCGGTCGACATCATCCACCCGACGAACCCCCGCCGGGGCGCCCAGGTACGCTCCATCTCGGCGCGCTCGGCGTCCAGCAACCCCTCGGTCAGGTGCGCTTCGGTGCTTGCCAAGGTCGCCTCACTTCAGGCTCTGGAGGTAGTCGAGCAGCGCGTGCAGCTCGTCGGCGGCGAGCTGGTTGGGCGGCATCTTCACGCCCGGCTTGATCGACTGCGGGTCGCTGACCCACCCGGCCAGGTGCCCGCGCGTGTTGGGGATGCGCCCGGCGCCCAGGGTGTGGCGGCTCCCCACGTGGGTCAGGTCGGGGCCGATGCGGCTCCCCGCCGGGGTGCCGCGCACGGTGTGGCAGAGCGCGCACCCCTTCGACAGGAACACCTGCTGCCCCACCTGCTGCAGCGAGTCGGCGGGCGCGGCGCCGCTGCGCACCTGGGCCTCGTACCAGGCGGCGAAGCGCTCGGGGGTGTCGGCCATCACCAGGAAGTTCATGTTGGCGTGCTGCGCGCCGCAGAACTCGGCGCAGCGCCCCTGGTAGACTCCGGGCGTGTCGGCGCGGAAGTAGGTGGTGCCGCCGTAGCCGGGGATCAGGTCGATCTTGCCGTGCAGGCTGGGCACCCAGAACGAGTGGATCACGTCGCGCGACTGCACCTCGAGCCGCACCCGCCGCCCGACGGGAACGTGGATCTCGTTGGCGGTGGTCACGCGCCGGTCGAAGCGCGGGTCCATGTACTGCACCTCCCACCACCACTGGTGCCCCACCACCCGGATGGTCAGCGCGTCGGGCTCGGCGAACTGCGCCAGCGCGCGCCCGGTGTAGAAGTTGTAGACCAGGGTGGCCAGCAGGATCAGCACGGTGACCCCCGTCGCCGCGCCCACGCCGATCATCATCCGCCGCTCCACCGCCGGCCCGTCCAGGCTCTCCGTCCGCTTGCGCGCGCGGAAGAGCGCGTAGAGGAGGAAGCCGGTGACGGCCAGGAACACCGCCGTCCCCGTCCAGGTCAGGTACCAGGTGAGGTCGCTGATCCGCTCCGCCTGCGCCCCCGCCGGGTTCACGCTCGACATCTCGTGCCGGCACCCCGCCACGGCGAGGAGCCCGGCGACGACGGCGGCCGCGCCGGCGAGGCGGCGGCCACGCGGGGAGCGCATCGCCGTGCTCACGGGAGCTGCCGCTGCGGCTGGGCGTCCGTCGCCGGCCGCGTCTCCTGCATGTGGTCGTTGCGCACCGGCCACACGTCGGGCGGGGTCAGCCCCGACATCGTGCGCACGTACGCCACCAGCTGCCACACCTGCGCGTTGTCGATCCGCCCGCGGAAGGCCGGCATCCCGTTGGGCCGCCCCTGCACGATGGTCTCGAAGACGTTCTCGGGGTCGCTCCCGTAGATCCACTCGTCGTCGTTCAGCGGCGGCCCCATCCCGCCGCCACCGCCGGGCGAGTGGCAGCCGGCGCAGTTGTACTGCAGGTAGAAGGTCTGCCCCTGCCCCACCGCCCAGCGGTTCTCCTGGTAGGCGCCGGCCGAGGGGTCCACCGTCTTGGGCCCGGCCTGCAGCTCGGTGGTCTGCACGGCGGTGCCGGCGGTGGCGCCGGGAGGCACCGTGCGCGGCTCGCGCTTCTCGCGGTCGCACGCGGCCAGGAGCGCGACGGCGAGAAGTGCGAGCGTGCGAAGGTGCGAGAGTGCGAAGGTGCGCTTCATGGTTCGTCGCCTCCGGCGGCGGAGCGGTGCCGCGGGCCGACCCGCGGCACGCCGTACTCGTCCAGGATCGCCTCCACCTCGGCGCGGCGGCGGGCGAGGATCTGCTCCACGTCGGCCTTGAGCGCCGCGTCGTCGCGCCGCACCCCCATCGAGATGTCGAACACGAAGGGGAGGAAAGGCACGTCCACCTGCGGGGTGACGGGAACGACCGCCAGCGGCACCCGCTGCCGCGGCGCGAAGTACCCCGCCAGCGGCCCCCACACGATGGCCACGTCGATCTCGCCGCTCGCCAACGCGTCCAGGATGCGCGCGGGCGGGTTGGGCGTGGAGTAGTCGCCGTAGAGCGTGTAGCCGCGCACGTTCTCCACCATCCCGCGGTTGGCCAGCGCGTGCGCGGGCGGGGTGTTGGAGTAGTCGTCGCCCACCAGGTGCACGCCGATCTTCTTCCGCTTCAGCACGGGGTCGTCGAACGTGCGGACGTCGAACCCCGCGTCCCTGCGGTAGACGAACACGTAGGTGGAGCGGTAGTACGGCCGCGTGGGCAGCGCCAGCTCGAACGACGAGGGGATGCCGGCCACCAGGTCGCACTCCCCCGCGCGCAGGGTGTTGCGGATGAAGCCGCGACGCTGCGCGAACCAGGTGTACTTCACGGTCACGTCCATCTCGCGGGCGATCAGCTCGGCCAGCCGGTTCTCGAACCCCTCCCCCGCCCGGTTGCTGAACGGGAGGTTGTTGGGGTCCGCGCACACCCGCAGCTCGCCGCGGCGCCGCGCCGCGGCGGAGGGAGATTCGGCGCGCACCGGGGCCGCCGCCGGCGCGGGCTGCTCGGCCTGGCGTGGCGGCGCGATGCTCACCGCGAAGTCCCAGCTGGTCCGCGAGTCGCCACAGGCGGCGAGCGCGACGGAGAGCAGCGCGGCCAGCCGGCGGGCACGAGCGTCCGCGCGCCTCCGCACTCTCGCACTCTCGCACCCTCGCACCTTCGCACTCGCCGTCGTCATGGCAGCGCGAACACGTAGAGGGTGCCGCCCTTCTCGGTGTGCGCCGG
>DASWMA010000343.1:0-2336 GCA_036399995.1 Longimicrobium sp.
GCCCCGCGCGCCCGGGGGTGGCCGCCCCGGCGAAGGGGCGGCTCCCGGGTAGGCGGGGCCTGGATGCGAGACGAAACCAGACGCACGAGGCACGCCAGCGGCGGCCCGCGCGGGTTCCCACAGGGGGACGCTACGCCCCGCCGGGGTGCGCCGCAAGCGCCCCGCGCGGCATCCGGCCGTCACGAACGTAGACGTCTGGACGTTGCAATCCCGCCGCGGGGAGCCAAATTGATACGCGCATGCTACATTCATCCCCTTTGGGTCCAGCCGTCCACCTGAAGACCACGCCCCAGGGAGAGCACTCGATGGAACCCGATTCCGGGCTCAGCGACCGTCTCCGTGACAGAATACTGAACGCGCTGCACCTGGGCCTCCTGCGCCCGGGCGACCGCCTTCCCAGCATCCGCACCCTCTGGCGCGAGATGGGGGTGGACCACCGCGTGGTGGCCCAGGCATACCGGACGCTCGAGGCCGAGGGGCTGGTGGAGGTGCGCGGCCGCTCGGGCGTGTACCTGGCCCCGCAGGACCAGTTCGGCGGCGAGCTGCTGGCCGAGACCGCGCGCTGGCTGGCCGGCGTGCTGGTGGAGGCGTGGAAGCGCCGCCTCACCATCGCCGACGTCCCCGAGCTGATCCGCCGGTGCACGCAGACGCGCACGCTGCGCTGCGCCTGCGTGGAGAGCAACGAGGACCAGATGACGGCGTACACCTCGGAGCTGGCCGAGCAGTTCGGGCTCGACCCGTACCCCGTGCGCATCTCGCCCATCCCCCTGCCGCGCCCCGAGCGCTCGGTGGAGTTCCACTGGGTGGAAGACGAGCTGCGCACCTGCGACCTGGTGGTCACCACCAGCTACCACGCGCGGCTGGTGCGCAAGGCGGCCGAGAACGTGGGGATCCCCGCGGTGGTGCTCACGGTGAACCCCGAGGTGGTGGAGACGATCCAGAAGCAGCTGAAGGATGGGCGGCTGACGGTGGTGGCCACCGAGGAGTCGTTCGCCGACCGGATGCGGGCGATGTACGTGGACGACAGCCCCGACCGCATCCGCCTGGTGCTGGCCGACGACACCGCGGCGCTCGCCGCGCTCGACGAGGACGAGCCGGTGCTGCTGACCCGCGCCGCGCGCGCGGCGCTGGGCCCGCACGCGGTGCTCCCGCACGTCCTCCCCCACGCCCCCACCTTTTCGCCGCACACCGCGCGCGAGCTGCTGGGCGTGATCATCCGCCTGAACCTGGAAGCCGCCGCCGCGGCCGACCAGTCGCCCGTCCTGCGCACCAGCGAGCCGGCGACGCTGGATACGTAACTGCGGTGCGGGGGTACGGGGGTACGGGGGTACGGAGGTAGACGACGTCGAGCGTTGCCGGGGCGAGGTTTTCCGCGGACGCCGGCGCCGCGGGGGCCCTCTCCCCGCACGCAGCTTCGCGCGTGCTGCCCCTCCCCCAAACTGCCGAAAACTGCCTGGGCGAGGGGCGGGCTCGCTGCCGCTCGCGTCTCACTTCGTCGCGATACGCAGTCCCGATGCGGTTTGCAGTCACCTCCCCCAGCTGTTTTGGGGGAGGTCGGAGATTCGCGGACAGCCGTACCGTCCGCGAATCTCCGGGTGGGGGCCACCGCCGCGGACCGCTCCGAGCTCGCCTCCTACCTCCCGTACCCCCGTACCTGATTTACCCGTCCGCGCCATCCGTTTCCTTGCGGCACACCCGCTGCATCCGTTAGACATACCCGCTTCACCCGCCTCCATCTCCGCCGCGCGTCCGTGGCGGACGGGGCGCGTTCCGTCAGGGCTGATGAGCCGATACCGCTTCACCCTGTACGTTGCCGGCGACACCGCGCGGTCGCAGCTGGCCTACGCCAGCCTGCGGCGCATCTGCGCGCAGACGCTGGGCGACGACGGCTGGGACGTGGAGCTGGTGGACGTGACCCGCGACCCCGACGCCGCCGAGCGCGAGCGCATCCTCACCACCCCCACGGTGGTCAAGGAGTCGCCCGAGCCGCGCCGCCGCATCACCGGGGACCTGTCCGACGCCGACAAGGTCCTCTCCGGGCTGGGGATGCTCCCCGGATGGCCCGATCCCCTTCCCCGGACCCAGGCATGATCGCACTCCAGAGCCCGATCGAGAAGATCGAGACGGCCATCCCCGGCTTCGACATGGTGGCCGAGGGCGGGCTGCCGCGCAACCGGGCCACGCTGGTGGCGGGCACCGCCGGGAGCGCCAAGACCGTGTTCGCCACGCACTTCCTGGCCGCGGGGATCGAGCGCGGCGAGGCCGGGGTGTTCGTGACCTTCGAAGACACCGTGGCCGACATCCGCCGCAACGTGGCCGCCTTCGGGTGGAACGTG
>DASWMA010000344.1:0-8693 GCA_036399995.1 Longimicrobium sp.
GGTGATGGTGGAGGAGCTGCGGCTGGTGACCAGCAGCGGCGAGCACGTGCCCGAGGATGCGGAGGTGCTGGGCTCCAGCCGCGAGGTGACCGGCAGCCGGCGGGTGTTCGACCGGAACGAGACGCGCACCCGGCGGGTTTCGGAGCGCGTGCAGACGGGGAGCGAGGAGTACGTCTGCGGGCAGCGCGACCTGGGGAACGGCTACTTCGAAGACCGCATGTGCAGCCGCCCCGTGTACGAAACACGCACGCGGACGGAATCGGAGACCGAACCGGTGTACCGCGACGAGCCGGTGTACGGCACCATCTACCGGTACCGGCGGTGGCTCTGGCAGCACGACACCACGATCGCCGCGGTCAGCCACGACTCGGTGCCGCCGCGCTGGCCCTCGGTGCGCGAGCGGCGCAACCGCAAGCCCACGGCGCGCGACGAGACGTGGGAGGTGGAGCTGAGGGCGGTGAACGGTCCGCAGCGCTTCTACGAGATGGTGGACAGCGCGCAGTACCGCCGCCTGTGGATCGGCGACACGGTGCGCGTGGTCCTCCGCGACGGCGACGTGCAGAGCATCCTCCCGATCTTCCGCGGCAGGCCCCCCTCCGCCGCCCCATCGGGCGCGGACAGCGCGAACGTACGTCGAGACACGGCCGCGGCCGACACGCCTCGCGGCAGCACGCGCCGAACGCGGCGAAGCACCACCCGGCAGCGGCGAACGACGTCCGGGCGCTCGGCCGGCACGAGTCCATGACACGAGAAGGGGCGGCACCGATTCGGCGCCGCCCCTCCTTCATCTACCCTGCTTTCTTCATCTCTCCAGCGCCGCCAGCGCTTGGGGGAGCACCAGCTCCGCCCACTCGCGGTACTGCGCGCCGGAGGGGTGCAGCCCGTCGCCCACCACCGCGCGGGGCATCTCGCGCGAGGTGGGGGTGACGTCCACCCAGCGCGCGCCCAGCTCCCGCACGATCTCGCGCTTCGCCGCGTTGTAGGCGTCGACCTCCCGGGCGACCTGCGCGCGGTCGCGGCCGGACGCGAACTCGGTAACGCCCCAGTCGGGGATGGAGACGACGATCACCCGGCCGGGATCCCCGCCCGCGAAGGCGATGGCGCGCTGCAGCAGGGCGCGGAGCTCGGGCCGGTACGCGTCCACCGGATGGCCGCGGTACTGGTTGTTCACGCCGATCAGCAGCGACACCAGCGCGTACGGCCCCGCCGGCGCCGCGGCATCGATCCCCGCGGCCAGCTCGTCCGTGGTCCACCCCGTCGTCGCGATGATCTCGGGATCGCCCACGTCGACGCCGCGGGCGCGCAGCATGGCCGCGAGCCGCACCGGCCACCGCTCCGCCGGCTCCACCCCCTCGCCGATCGTGTAGCTGTCCCCCAGCGCCAGGAACCGCACCGCACCGCCTCCCGCGTGATGATCGTCGCTGCGCGGCTCCCGCGCCGCCCCGGCGCACGCCGCGAGGGTGAAGGTAAGCGCCAGCGCCAGTATCCGCATCGTCGTCCCCACTCCCGCACGGATCGAGGGCGAAAGCACGAACGCCGCGCCCCCGGTGCAGGTGGCGCGGCGTCCGTCGGCTACGATCGGGCGATCAGCAGCCCTTCTCCGTCAACAGGTGGATCGGGTCGCAGATGCACGGGTCGGTCGCGACGGGGCACGACATCTTGCTCATCGCGTTGCCGTGCACGGTGCCGCGCTCCGCCGTCACGGCGTTGGAGGTGCCGAACGAGTCCACCTGCAGGGCGTCGAGGTCCAGCGTCAGCTTGCTCATGGGAGATCTCTGGGGTGCGAAGCGGAAGGGAGAGGAGAGGCACGGGTTGGCCTCGGGTCTTGAGAAATAAAGGGCGGAAAGCGGGTTGCACAAGCGGGTCGCCAAGGCCATTCTCCGTCTCCCCCATCGTCTGATGAGCTCGATCTCATATCATGCTCATACGATGTTGCCGGAAATCGTTCCGATTCCAGGACTGAAGAATCTCACGCAGAGCAGCAGAGCAGCAGAGGAGATTGGTTGTTCTCTGCTTCCTCTGCTGCTCTGCGTGAGACATGTCCTTCGTGATCACCTGGCGAATTACCGCGGCTGGCGGTTGATTCGGAATGTATTCGGTTTTAACTTTCATCCATGAGAGAAGAACTCGTCCGCATCGACGACGTGCAGGAAGCCGAGACGCGGCCGCTGATCCAGATCCGCGGGCGGGGGGCGGCGCACAACCCGGCCAACCGCTTCGTGCAGATGGACTTCGTGCCCGACTACGAGCACGTGGACCCCGACGACGAGCCGGCGCCGCGGACGGTGTTCCTCCGCGACGCCACCCGCAACGTGGTCGCCCGCAACGACAGCCCTGACGTGGGCTTCAGCGCCAGCGTGAACCCGTACCGCGGGTGCGAGCACGGGTGCATCTACTGCTTCGCGCGGCCCACGCACGAGTACTTCGGCCTCTCCGCCGGGCTCGACTTCGAGACGAAGATCTTCGTGAAGGAGGACGCGCCCGAGCTGCTGCGGCAGGCGCTGGCCAGCCCGCGCTGGATGCCCGAGGTGATCGGGATGAGCGGCGTGACCGACTGCTACCAGCCGGTGGAGCGCAGGCTGAAGCTCACCCGCCGCTGCCTGGAGGTGCTGGCCGAGTTCCGCAACCCGGTCACCATCGTCACCAAGAACCACCTGGTCACCCGCGACGTCGACATCCTTGCAGAGATGGCCGAGTGGGGCGGCGCCTCGGTGAACGTGTCGATCACCTCGCTCGACGAGAAGCTGCAGCGGGTGATGGAGCCGCGAACGTCCACCCCGAAGCGGCGGCTCGACGCGGTGGAGACGCTGGCGAAGGCGGGCGTGCGCGTGCGCGTCCTTGCCGCGCCCATGATCCCCGGGCTCAACGACCACGAGCTCGCCTCGATCATCAAGGCCTCGGCCGACGCGGGGGCGAAGGCCGCGGCGTACATCCCGCTGCGGCTGCCGTTCGTGCTGAAGGAGCTGTTCGAGACATGGCTGGCGACGCACTTCCCCGACCGCAAGGAGAAGGTGCTGCACCACATCCGCGAGATCCGCGGGGGGAAGCTGAACGACCCGAACTTCGGCTCGCGGATGCGCGGCGAGGGGCCGTACGCCGACCAGATGGCCATGCTCTACCGCGCCGCCTGCAACAAGGCGGGGCTGAACCAGGAAAAGATGCTGCCGCCGCTGAACACCTCCGCCTTCCGCCGCCCGCACGACCGGCGCGGCCAGCTGGGGCTGTTCGAAGCGGCCTGAACGTGTCGATACTCCGCAGCGGAGATCATGGCTGCGGTGTTCAGTTGTGGTGTACACGGCGTAGGCGCGCCGCGATTTCCGTCGACGGGCTGCGGGGGCGAGCTGCGCTGCCGCGGAACGGGCCGTGAGCGCAGCGTCGGCCCCCGCAACTCGGCCACACGAAGCTATTTGATTGCATCACGGTTGGACGCACGCTCGACCGCTGCGGCCGTGGTGCGCACCGATACGACGTGCGTACCGGCGCCCACAGGATGCGCGGATCACCACACGTGGCGGCAATCGCAGCAGAACGCCTGCACGCGAACGCTCTCTGGTTCATCACCGGGACGCGCAGAATCTACCTGCCCGGTCACGGCTCAGCCCCATTCGGTCACCTTCTCGCAGAACTCCCGCCCGAGGACGGATGGTAAGGAGAAGGCCTTGTCGAAACTTGAAACGTGTTCCATTCAGTCTGCCCGCAGACTCGGCAGGACAGTCCGAGAACGTACCAGATTCTGGAATCGACTGCTGTTGGGTGTGCATCTTTGCCGGGTCCGTGGGACGGACAGGAGATCGGGGTTCTTGGGGGCAAGCTACGCCCAATCAGCGGACGAGCCGCGTCGTCAGCACTGCCGCACCCGCGCGAACGGCGTTCTCTCCAGGCGCGTTCCGCCGCATGGCGGTTCCCGCGCGCAGCGCGGGAGGGACGCACTCGACGAACTTGAGGTGCAGGTCGTCCACGGACGCAAGCTCGACGAGCGGGTGGACGGAAACAGCCCGGGCGGCTTCGGCGACGACCTCGGGGAGGGCGACGGAGGCGGAGCGCAGGGTGACCGCGAGGGCATCGGATCCGGCCGGATAGCCGCCGCGCGACAGCTCCGCGGCAGCGGCCATGTTGTATCGATCGCCAGCAAACGTCCACCAGCGGGATTCTCCTTCCGGCTCACCGATCCGCAGCGTGGTTCCGGAGGGGGAGAGCCACGCGTGCTCTTCCCGCAGTTCGTCCAGCTTCTCCCCCGCGCGCCGAGACAGGAACTGGCCATCCACTCCGTGCAGGAGCACGTGCTTGACGCCCTGGGCCAGCTCGAAGCGCATCGGCTGGCCGCTCCCCAGCCACCGTGAGCGGCCGGGCAGCTCCCCCGGCTCCACGTAGGCGCGGCGAGCGCCCCAGTCTACGTGCCGCACGCGCCACGTTCGCCCGCCGAGCGAGAGGTGCACCGGTCCTTCCGCGCGGCCCTGGAAGGTGAGCTCGTGCACCTGCCCCAGCTCGGCGTTGCCGTGAAAGACGGTGAACAGGGGCGGAGACAGGAAGACCGAGAACAGCTCCAGGTAGTTGCGCGCGCCGTAGAGCGCCCGCCCCTCCTCGCCCAGGCCCAGGATCCCGCCGTCCTCGAAGAGGATGCCTTCCTCCAGCAGGTACGCCACGACCGCCTCCCGCTCCACGGGCGAGATCCCCGCCGTCTGGCAGAAGCGGGCGAGCTCGCGGGCGATGTCGCCCCGCGGCGCACCCCCCTCCTGCAGCACGCGCGCAAGCACCTGCTGCGCGAGCACGTGGTACGGGGCCGGCGGCGGCTCCACCGGCTCCACGTATCCCCGCGTCCACAGGTGCACGATGGCGAGCGTGCGCAGGAGCGCCGCATCACCGGTCGCCAGGAAGAGGCAGTTGCGCGTGGAACCGGAGCGGCGGCCGGAGCGGCCGATGCGCTGGAGGAACGAGGCGACGGAATGCGGCGCGTCCACCTGGATCACGCGATCCAGATCGCCCACGTCGATCCCCAGCTCCAAGGTGCCGGTCGCGACGATCACGCAGTCGGTACCCTGGGCGAACGCCGCTTCGGCCTGCAGCCGCTGATCGCGGCTCAGCGAGCTGTGCGAGGCGTACGTCCGCACGCCCAGCAGCCGCAGCTCGGAGGCGAGCGCCTCCACCTGGCTGCGGCTGTCGCAGAAAACCAGCCGCTTTTCCCCCGCGTGCAGGCGGGCGATGACGAGCGCGGCATTGGACAGCTTGCCCACGTAGTCCACCTGCACGTCCACCTCCGCCACCCCCGCCGCCGCCCCGGCAACGACGTGCTTCGGCTCGTCGCGGCCAGCGGTGAGCCAGCCGAGCAGCCCGGGCGCGTTGGCGAGGGTGGCGGAGAGGCCGATCCGCTGCACGGGTGCGCTGGCGAGCCGCTGGAGCCGCTCCAGGAGCGCCAGCAGGTGCCATCCCCGGTCGTCCCCGGCCAGCGCGTGGATCTCGTCCACCACCACGGCGCGCAGGCTGGCGAAGAAGGCGCGGTGATCCACCAGCCGGGACACCAGCATCACCTCCACCGACTCGGGCGTGGCGAGCAGCACGTCGGGGGCATCGCGGGTGATGCGGCGGCGCACCGAAGTGCCGATGTCGCCGTGCCAGACGCCGGTGCGGCGGCCGAAGAGCCCGGTGAGGCGCTGCAGCCTCGGCTCCAGGTCGTTGAGGAGGGCCTTGATGGGGCAGAGATAGAGCACGCCGGGCGCGCCCCAGCCCTCGCTCAGCATCCGCGAGAGCAGGGGCAGCATGGCCGCCTCCGTCTTTCCACCGGCCGTGGGCGCCTGCACCAGGACGTGGCTCCCGTCCAAGATCGGTCCGATCGCCTGCGCCTGGTGCGGCCGCAGCGACGGCCATCCCAGCGTGTTGACGACGTGGTGCTGGACGGACGTGTGCAGCCGATCGAACGCACTCACGGCTCCAGCTCGACGTCATCCACGCCCGTGGCCGGGCGCCCGCTCCGCTCCGCGGGCGTGAGCTCGTGGTCGGCCACGGTGAGCGCGTAATCGCGGCGGGGGTCGAAGTCCGGGTGCTGGTCGATGCGGTCCAGGACGTCGGCCACCAGCTTCTTGAGGAAGATGCGCGGCGCGACCCCAACCTTCCCGCCCAGCTCGCCGGTGACCGCCCGCGCCAGCGCCGCCACGTACGGGTCGTCGGCACGGTGAAGGATGCGGTCCGCGGCGGGGGCGCCGGCGGCGTAGAGGTCGCGCACGCGCCGGCCGACCTCCTCCAGCTTTGCCAGGTCGAAGCCGCCCAGGCGGATCTGCACGGCGCGCGGGTTGTCGAAGCGCGCGTCGGTGGTGAAGTCGGTGTGCAGCCGCTGCGCAAGCGGCGGCAGGCACTGAACCCCCTGCGGGCCGTCGAAGAAGGCGGGCGTACCGGTCACGAGGAGGTAGAGCCCGGGAAAGCGGCCGGAGTCCACCTCGTCCATCCACTGGCGCAGCGCGTTCAGCCCGCGCTCGCGCACGTCTCCGCGCACGCGCTGCAGCGTCTCGACCTCGTCCAGCACGACGACGAGACCGGCGTGGCCCGCGTCGCGGAGCACGGTCAGGAGCCCCTGGAGAAATCCCAGTGCGCCGAAGTGGTCGATGTCGCCCTTGATGCCGGCGGAACGTTTGGCTCCCGCGGCCACGTTGGGCTGCCCGCCGAGCCAGGCCAGCAGCCCGTGCGCCGTCTCCTTGTGACCCTCCACCAGCGCGCGACGGTACGCCCGCAGGCAAAGCGCGAAGGTGGGCGCGTGGCGGTTGACTTCGGCCAGCCGCCGCTCCATCAGCGCGTCGGTGCGGGCGACGAGCCCTTCCAGGTCGGCCGGGTCCACGTCGCCCGCGGCGAGAACCTCTTCCTCGAGGGTGTAGAACCACCCGTCGACCACGGAGCGGAGCGCGCCGTGGCGGCAGTCGGGGGTGGAGAGCCGCTCCACCAGCCGGCGGTAGACGGTTTCCAACCGGTGCAGCGGGGTCTCGGTCTCAGAAACCTGCACCTCCGCCGTGGCAAAGCCCTGCCGCAGGGCGCTCTCCTGCACCCAGCGGGCGAAGAAGGTCTTGCCGGCGCCGTACTCGCCGCGGACGGCCTTGAGCGCACCGCGCCCGGCGCGGACGGCGTCGAGCTCTTCGTGCACAGTGGGAGCGAACCGGTCCAGCCCCACGGCCAGCATGTCCAGGCTGCTGGCGGGCACGGTGCCCCGCCGCAGGGCGTCCAGCACCTCGGCGCGGCGTTGCGGGCTCACCCGCACCAGGCTCACCGCCGCTCCTCGAGAGAGAACTGCGTACGAAGGAGCTCACGGTTCAGCTCCACGGTCCCCGTCGCCTCATCGACGGCGACCACGGGGTAGCCGTCCAGGTTCAGCAACCGCTGCAGGCTGGCGAGCAGCCCGCGGATGCGGATCTCCGGCACGCCTAGAGCGCGAACGAGGAGCGCCCGTGGCATGCGCCCGTGGTGCCGGTCCAGCACCTCAAGGAAGGCGCGAACGACATCATTCGCGGGCGCCGCGCGCCCGGCGATGGCCCGCTGGCCTGCGAAGGCGTCAGAAGCCAGGAGCTGCGTTATCCAGTCGGTAGGGGGCGGTGCGGGCGCGACCTCCGCCGGCTCGGCGAACAGGCTGGGCTGCACGGCGGGAGCCCGCGGCTTCTTCCGTGACGAGGGTTCCGGCGCGAGTGCGGGGATCGGTGCGGCGGGCGCTTCGTCGGGCGACCACCACCGCGGCGGGCGCTCCGACGCAACCGTCCACCCCTCCACCTGCCGGTCCCACGCCGCCAGCACCGCCAGGGGGAGCATCATCTCCTGCGCCGAGGCGCCGCCGTGGTAGCCGGCCTTGCGGCGCACATAGCGCACGCGTTCGCTCCAGGGGACGACGATGCGCTCCGCTCCGACCGCCGCCTGCACGCGCGGGCCCGCCAGGACCATTTCCTCCGGTGCGATGGGCTCGCTGTAGGGCCGCCAGCGCTCCTCGTCGCCGCCGGTGAGGTGGAGGCTCTCCGCGTCGAGCACGTGCCCGTGGTCGCTGGCCAGCACCAGCAGCCGGCCGGCCACCCGGGCCTCGAACAGGATGGGCTCCAGCAGGCGGATGCGGTCCACGGTCCACGACGGGAGCGCCTGGTCCGACTTCGTGAGGGAGTCGTCGAGCACGTTCAGGACGATTCCCACCACCTGCTGCTCGGAGTCGCGGAGCGCCTCCCGGACGGCCTCGGTCAGGCCGGCGCTGGCTCCCTCCGTCAGGTCGCCCTTGTGGAAGAGGCGCGGAAGCCGCTTTGCCCTGGAGCGGGCGACCAGACCCGCATGGCGCGCGATCTCGCGCCGCTCGTCGCTCGCGGCGCCGGCGAGCAGGCGCCCGGCGAACAGGCTGGTGCGCGACACGCGCGTGATGCTGGGTGCCGCGGCAAGCGCCACCGGCCGTGTATCGTGACCCGCAGCGAGCCACTCCTGCCAACCCGCCTCCCCGAGCGACGCGTAGAGCTGGCGGAAGCTCGAGAAGCCCATTCCGTCCAGCACCAGCAGGAGCACGGGCGCCACGGCGGCCGCGGGCGCCACCACGTCGTCCAGCACGCGGTCGATCGGGATCACCCCCGGCTCGCGGCCGGGGGTGTGGTGCCACTCCGCCAACCGCTCGGCGAAGCGGCGGTTCTCGTCCTCGCGGTGGGCGAGTACGGCCTGGTTGAGCCCGTCGAGCGCGGCGGCCAGCCCGCCCTCCT